>JACDCK010000170.1 GCA_013817595.1 Pyrinomonadaceae bacterium
GCCCCCCTCAATACTCATTCGTCCCGCACCACTTCGACCTTGGAGAGAAGACGAGATGGGCGCCCTCCGGAATAGAGACGGAACTCGTAGAGAGAGTCGAATCCAATCCATGGGACTTCAATTGAACCGCTCCCCCCTTCCGTCAGCCGGACTTCCGGAGAACGGTTTACTTTTACGCAAACTTGCGCTGTTGAGACCCCCCCTGAATTCCAAGTAATGACCGTAGTGCCTAAAGCCTCCTCCGGTAGGCCGGCTGGAACGGGGTTAGGGGAAGCGGCAAGCCAGGGATAATCTCGCCTGGCATCAGAGGCAGCCGAGGAGGGATCTTTCGGATGATGACAGGCTCCAAAATTTGCATAAGCCACGACCACTGCGCAGGCGAGGATCTTGCCGCGCCTCGACAGCAGCATTGAGCCTGAAGCACGAAGGACGCTCATCTCGAGTGCGCCAGCCGTCTTTGCGCCGACTGATTTTTGCCAAAACAACCTGCCATATCCGACTCGTTAGGTTCGTTTAATCCCGTCGGCACTCTTCATCGACCCTCTCGCACGTTCCTTTCCCGCTCCGGCTTTCCTTCGCATCCAGAAGCTTGCGCCACCCCACCACGGAGATCGCGGAAAGGTGGCTTTGAGATTCTCGAGGTATCTGGAAGCGAGATAGCTGTTGCACAGCAAAACTTCGAAGTCCGAATTGAATGCGAGAAAAGCCTGGAGCAGATATTGCTCGGTCCAAAAACGCAGCTCGTTCTTCACCCACTCGCTTCGATACTCGAAGGGAAACGAAATATCATGCACGTGAACAATTACACCAGGATTCAAGCGAGGAATTACCTCCAAAAACAGGTAGTTGACGTCTCCACCTATTTTCACCGTGTGCGAACTATCAATGAACAGAATATCGCCGACCGTTAGTTGTGAAAATAAGTCTAACTCTACTTCCTCTACTTTCTTTCGAACAAGCGAGCCTAGGTGCGGAAGACCGGCGACGAGGAGATCGGGTGGATAAGGCTCAATACAGGTCAATGAGCCCGTGCCGTTTCTCGCGATCGCCTGAGTAAAAATTAGCGAAGAATAACCGCTTCCCACTTCAATAATAAGCTGCGGCTGATAGTGCCGGACGATGCAATAGGCTACAAGGGCGTCCATCCCGGCGAACAACTCGTTTCCGAGATGAAAGTGATCGGTCCTGCCGCAGCTTTTTAATGGAATTTGGTCATATTCTTTTCGGAATTGCGGGAACACATTTCGGATTAACTCAAGCTGGACAGAATCGTTCATATCGACTCCGACAAGCTCACTGGCCCGCTTAAAAATCTGCTCGTCTAACGTTTGTATTTCCGGGATTGGTTGATAGAAATGCACCGGGGTGACATGAAAGCCATGCCCTTCCCACTGGCGAAAGAACCACCGAAAATCCGCATGATTGATGCAGGCCGGAATTATTTTCGCCACCAGATGAGCTAGCTGGTGCACATTCTCTTTCACCGGAAAATTTTCGTCTAAGAGATGATCAAAAGCTGGGTGTCCAGGATCTTCGGCGCGAGTGACAATGACTTCATCCAAGACTCGCCTGGGTTCGGACGACGTAAATAGCCGGAACAAATATGCTGCTCCCGACTGCACCCAATCGATGTCTACCGATCCGTTCAGACCTCGACAAACCAATTGCTCGCCACCTTCCGGGCTGCGGACGTATACCTCACCTCCAAAAGGATCAGTGGTCTCCCAGATGATTGTTGTTCCGGGGGCGGCGGCCGGTATCGGATTTGGAGCCGCAGCGATTTTGCCAATAGCAGCGCCATTCGTTAACCCTTGGTCCATCACGCTTCAGTGGGATTTTGGCTCCGAGCGCGAATCACCGGCCTTTGGTTCCGCTCATGGGAAGTGAGGCGTCAAATACACCGAGATGTTCCTCGCTGAACAAGCGTTTCAGTCGCTCGCGCGCCGCATTCACCGAATAAAATGTTTTCGTTTTTTCAATCGCGTTTTGCGAAAGCCGGTTCCAGAGCTGTTCAGATTCGTAAACCTCCACGAGGGCGCCGGCGAATGCTGCCGGGTCATCCGCGATCATCACGTCTTCTCGGTCTTTCAGAGCCATTCCTTCAACGGCCATCGACGTCGCGACGACCGGCACCCCGAAGCTCATACTCTGGTTGATTTTTCCCTTCACTCCGGCACCCCATCGTAATGGCGCGATCGATAGTCTGACACTCTCGAAGTACATTCGAACGTCGGGCTGCAACCCCGTGATGATCACGTTTTCGCTTGCTAATCCGACGACGGACGGAGGTGCCTTATCTCCGATGATGTAAAACTTTGCGCGGGTAAGCCGATCGTGCAGCAATGGGTAGATCTCCTGCACGAAATAAATAACCGCGTCGACATTCGGCGTGTGCTGAAAGCTGCCGATGAAAAGCCAGTTGCGGCGCAATGAGAAAGGCGTCGCGGAACCGGGCACCTCGACGATGTTCGTGACGACTTCAATCTTCTTTTCTGGCCGATGTTTCTGCAGCAGCTTCTGCTCAAGGTCGCTTACGACCCACGTCTCGTCAGCTTGGTCGACGAGTGCATATTCCCGCTCCTTTTTTTCTCTTGCCCTGAGTTGGACTACCGGATCCTGCGTTAATCTGGCTTCCCGGCTATCGCGCAGGAAATGCAGGTCAACTGTGTCGAAGACGATCCAGCTCTTCGGCGCGTGGAGTCGAACTCCGGCAATATGTTTGTGCGCAAAGTCGCACCGGCTGAGGAGAACGACATCGTATTCGCCACCATGTTCGCGCAGATAGTCACCTACACTCTGAATGTACGGGTGGCAGACAACTTTGATGCCGCGTCCCCTGAGGTCACTGGAGTAGGGCAGAGTGTCGGCGAGATCGTCCGGGATAAATGTGACGCGGTGTCCGAGAGTGTGAAGGATTGTTAGGATCTGAAACATCCGGAGCGATCCGGAATCCTTCTCGGGCATCGGCAGGTGGTGATCGATAACCAGAATGCGCTTCTGTCCCGGCTTGGAGCGAAAATGACCTGCCAGATCTCCAGGCGCTGGCTTGGCAGCCAATTCAGCTGCCCAAGTGGCCGCGAATGTCATGCGGTTCACTTCCTGATGACGCTTTGCGCCGGTCGAAAGATCGTTGCCGCCGGTCGCTCCCTCGAAATGAATAACTTCGCTTAACGGCTGGTATAAGGGCTTGTAACCACACCGCCTCACTTTGAATGACAAATCGGTGTCTTCATAGTATCCGGGGGCATACTGCAGCTCGAAACCGCCCACTTTTTCGAAGAGCGCCTTCGAAATCATGACACACGCCGCAGAACAGTAATCGACCTCGCGCAGAAAGTTGTATTCCGGCTTGCCGGGATCATCAAATTTTCCGTAATTCCATCCCGAAGCATCGTTCCAAATGATGCCGCCTGCCTCTTGCAGCCGCCCATCCGGAAAAATTAACTTCGATCCGACGAGACCCGCGCGCGAATCGTCTTGGAAAGTATCGAGAAGCGTCGAAAGCCACCTTTCAGTGACCGTCGTGTCGTTGTTTAAAAAAACGAGGTATTTCCCACGCGCCTTAGTCGCCCCCCAATTACACGATGCGACGAAACCCACGTTGGAAGGGCTGCGTAGATAAACAGCGCCTTCGATGAGTGGGAGTGACTCGACTGTTTCATCTGTAGAGCCGTCGTCGACGATGATTACTTCCAATGCTTGCTCATCAAGGTGTTGCTGCAACGAAGCGAGGCAGGCTTGAGTAAAGTGGAACTGGTTGAACACAGGTATTATGACCGAGACCTCTACCTTCTCGAAAACGGGGAAACGAATTGGCTCCGCTGGAACAACGAGCCCCTCACTTCGTCTCACGACCGGAAGCTTCGGAACGGTCAACGGCCATCGCTTCAACGCCTGGATCTGATCATCGATGTCGTCCTTCTGCGGATAAGATGCGCGCCATCGCTCGTAAGAAGAGACGATTTTCTCCAGATGGCCGTATCCTGCAGATCTGCTATCGCGAGAAAACTTCGCGCGAAGAACCGCCATGGGATTGGCGAATTGCCATCGCCGCGAAGAGCGAAGACGCACCGCCGCCTCTTCCATTGCGACAAGTAGTCGCGAAAGTTTTTTTGTTGTCGAAAGCTGGTCGCACAACCGTTGTGTCAGCTCCCTCGCATGCCCTTCGTAGCCTGCCAGACTGATACTTTTTTCCTGAAGCTGCTCGTGCGTTTGTGCGAAGCGTTCGCGTGCCAATGCTAGATCCTCGGTCGAGCGTTGGAGATGGAGCGAGCGCTCCTCGAATCGCACCTGCAATCTTTCCAAGGCTTCTCCGCGCTCCTCGAATTGCGCCCGCAAACTTTCAAGGGCTCCTTGGCGCTCTTCAGCGGCCTCTTCGAGGCGGACCACTTGCTGCGAGAGTTGAGCAATGACTTGGGCGTTTTGCTCCCGCTCATTCCGGAGCTCGGCAATCAGGTTGGAGATGTCTTCAGGGCGGTCGTATGTCTCGAAAAGATTCCAGATGCCAGCGCTTTCATCCTTATTTTCAAAAATGCCAAACTGCATCGCAGGCAAAGGCGCGTCTGAACAAACAGCGATCGAATACAGTCCCTTGTAAACGCCATCTGTGAACTCGACTGAATCCAAGCCGCCACGGAATGTGCCGGAACCAACATTTGGAGATGGCAAGTCAGGAGCGATCCACGAACCGACGACTGGACGCTGTTTGCCGATAAGGCATTCCTTGAAGTTCGACATGAGGAGTTTTGCGAAATCCCGGTGGTAAAGTTCCGATTGATGAAAAGGATTTTTAGCTCCGTTGACACCGCTGTACTCTTCTTTATCCGGGCTGGAGATAATTAGGAGGCCGCCGGGGATTAGCACTCGTTTGATCTCATTCAGGAATTGCTCTTGTTCCTGAACGTGCTCAATGGTCTCAAAACTTACGACCAGATCGACACTCCTGCTTTCCAACGGAAGCTCCTCGCACGAGCCCACGAGGAACTTGAGATTCTGGCGGCGATATTTTCTGTTTGCGTGCTCAATCGTGGGTTGATCAAGGTCAATTCCGACGACTGTAGAAGCAGTGCGGGCAAGCAGATTCGCGCCATACCCTTCACCGCAAGCGACGTCCACGGCCCTTTTGCCCACCGCCAGCCTGGTGGCGATCGCGTAGCGATGCACGTGTTCGTAGATCAATTGCCGTCCACAACCAGCGACCAGTCGTTCGCCCGTCCAAGGCAAGTCAGCGGAGATGAGATTACGCTTCATGCGTGGCTGCGCAGTCCGTCAGCGGAAAGGTATTTCGGATCGTCAGGTAAAAATATTCGGCGGTTCTTCCGTATACCGCGTCGCCGCTTGCGTAAAGACAGAACGATGAGAGAGGCTCCCTGCCTTCAAACAGCCGATCGATAATGTCGCTGCCAGCAGTTACAGCACGCGAGTGATTCGAACCGGCATGCGCAATCGTTGCGCGTTTTGCTCGCAACGTACCGATGCGGAAGCATGCTTGAAGGCGTGACATGGTTTTGAGGATCAGGCTAAGAGCGTCAGCTTCCGAGAAGCCGACCGAACTCTCCTCAGCACACCGTATCGCTCGCAAGTCCGCCCTTCTATCTGAACGATTGCGGTGGTGCCCGCGACGTAATGAATTATCGCCGTTGTTGCAGAGCGTCCGCGGATCTCGACCGCATGCTTCTCATTACGAAGAGCCCTTCCATGGCGTGACCGCCAACGAAGTGCGCTGTCTTCCGCTACGCTGCGGAGCAATTAGTTTGTGCGCACTGTCGCGCGTTGTGGAGCGTCGGCTTACCCTAGGGTTGCCGCACTTTTCTCCCGGAGGAGGGCCGGCTCTTTATCGGGTCGCCGGGTGCTCGCCGCGAAACATCGCCGGCGGAATCTTAGTTGCAAGAAGTCGATCGAAGTCGCGTCGAACGACGCCGTAACATTCACACGCCCGCTGCTCCAATCCTTTGCGATTGCGGATGGTGACGTGCCCGCGCCGGTACTGAATCAGCCCGCTTCGTTGCAGGTTTCCCAAAATAACAGTAATGCCGGCGCGCCGGACACCGAGCATCTCAGAGAGGAACTCGTGCGTGACTTCGAATGTATCGCCTTCGATGCGGTCGTGCGTCATCAGGAGCCAGCAACAGCAGCGC
>JACDCK010000171.1 GCA_013817595.1 Pyrinomonadaceae bacterium
ATTCATGGATACGCGACTACGGCCCAAATTTTCTGGTGAATACCAAAGGCGAGTTGGCTTACAACGATTGGATTTTCAACGCCTGGGGAAATAAGTACGAGGAGATGAAACAAGACGACTCAATTCCCGCGCGACTGGAGAGTCTATTGAGAATGCCGCGATTTGAGCCGGGAATTGTGATGGAAGGCGGTTCGATTGAAGTCAACGGCGCGGGCGTGGTGATGACCACCGAACAATGTCTGTTGAATTCGAACCGCAATCCGGATTTGAACCGGGGCGAAATCGAACAGTACTTGCGGGAGTTTCTTGGAGTTCACAAAGTGCTCTGGCTCGGCGAAGGAATTGTAGGTGACGACACGGACGGTCACATCGACGATATCGCCCGCTTCGTATCAGCAACGACCATCGTCTGTGCGCTGGAAGAAGATCCAGCCGACCCCAATTACAAACTGCTGCAAGAGAATCTCGACCGATTACGGCGCGCCAGCGACGCCAATGGGCGTGCTTGTGATATCGTCACCCTCCCGATGCCGGGCGTTGTTGGCGCCTCAAACGATACCTCTCCGCGTCAACTCGATCGCCTGCCGGCTAGCTATGCAAATTTCTACATCGCCAACAACGTAGTGCTAGTCCCCATCTTCGGGCATGGAAACGATGCGCGCGCGCTTGAAACAATTCAGAATCTCTTTCCTTACCGCCGGGTCATCGGCATCAACTGCGAGCCGCTCGTGTGGGGCATGGGGACAATCCACTGCCTGACACAACAACAACCCGAGCCCTATCCACAGATTACGCAGATGATACCGACTGGGAAACAATAAAGCGCTTGTACTCAAGTGACCGCGTGCCAAAGTTTAAAAGCAAACCTATCTCGTTGCTGCTGGCTTTCAGGTAATTTATTACTGATCAACTGGGTCATTCTCGGTGAGGTTTTTCATGGTGAGGCCCTTCTTTTGAGGAATCTGCGTAATCTGTGGATAACATCTTATACGCTTCCCTCTTGGCGTCATCAAGGCTGCTGACGCGACCATCCAATTGCATCTCATACACCGCCTGAGTGATCTTCCCAATTCTTGGACCAGCAGGGAGACCCATTTCGAGCAGATGCCGGCCCATCAGCAGCGGCGCGGGGGCCTGCTGTTCAACCTCGAGTTCCTTTGCGCGCTGAATGAACCACTCCTGGGCAGCCGAGTCGTACCATTTCTCGCGTGGAACCCAGGGCGCGTTGCGTCCGAGCGAATCGGCTTTCGCAACTCGGTACAGCAGATCAAGTTCGCACTTGCGCGCCAGCCGCCGGAAAGCGCCATCACCCACCTCGTCACGTTTCTTGTAGAACTCACCCGGCTTCAGATGCTCCCGCACCAGGGCAATCACCTGCGCACGCACGTCGTAACCGGCGAGAGTATGAATGTTGAGACGATCAAGGAAACTCTCTGTCGGGGCGACACCGGCCTCCTCGTGTCCGCGCGAGCGGTAGCGGCCCTCCAGGAACTCCGTCATCGCAGGTTTGCCAAAGTCATGGGCCAGTGCCGCGAGCATCACGGTGACCTGCTTTCCATATTGCAAATCTTCGATTGCATCGCGCGCGCTATCAACAACGAGCTTCGTGTGGACTAACACATCGCCCTCCGGATGCCACTCCGGATCCTGGGGTACGCCCTCGAGCGCCTTGATTTCCGGGAACAGCTGCTCAGTCGCTCCGAGCGCGCGCAACCATTCAATACCGATCGAAGGTCGCCTGGCGCTCAGGAGTAGCTTCTCCATTTCTCCCCAGACGCGCTCTTTGGGAAGATCGGAAAGATCCATCGTGCGACAGAGAGCGGCAGTTTCTGGCTCGATATCAAACTCGAACCGGGCGGCGAACTGCGCCGCTCGCAATACACGCAGGCTGTCTTCGACGAATGTCTCGGGTGAAACCGCGCGCAGAATTCTTTGTTTGATATCTTCTTGTCCGTTGAAAGGGTCGATTAACTCTCCCGTCAGCGGATCCAGAAGAATTGCGTTAATAGTGAAATCGCGCCGGCGCGTAGCCTCTTCAAACGTCATTGCCGGGTCACCTTCGATGACGAACGCGCGATGCCCGCGACCGGACTTGCGCTCGCGGCGCGGTAGCGAGACGTCCAGATCAGGACCCAGTTTGTAGACAGTGAAAGCTTCGCCGGCAACGTTAACGCGGCCGAAGCGATCCAAGATTTCACGCAGTTTCGCTGGCTCGATGCCATAGACTTCGAGGTCCCAATCCTTTGTTGGCGCGCCCATCAGCATGTCGCGCACACAACCGCCGACCAGCATCGCTCGGCCGCCTTCCGCGTGTATGCTGCTCGCAAGTTTGAGTATTTTATCGGGGATCCCGGACATGGAGTCCAATGTCCAATGTCCAATGTCCAAAGTCAACTGCGCATCTCTGAGACGTTGGACATTGGACGTTGGACGTTGGCCTATTCTTCAGGTTCATCAGGAACTGTGATTTGCATCCCACGAGTGGAAGGAATGCAGCTCAGCACCTGGGCCCGGTCGATCTTGGTCATCTCGGTTCCGGCTGCATGCCAGAGTTTCACCCAGAAGGTTTTGGTATCACCATGAATTGCGAATGTGGATCCGTCGTTCATTACCGCGACAGGCTCGGCCGTAGTGCCGGCGCGCAACTCTTCGAGCAGTTCGGGAATGAAAGGCCTAAACTGATCAAACTGCACGAGCAGTGCGCGCTCATCAATCTCGGCGGGCGGCAACTCAACCGGATCGCCAGATTCCAATAGCAACCGAGTTTCTGTTTGTTGGTTGCGTTTCTTTACTACCGGCATGGCTACACTTTGTCCAGAGTCCAACGTCCAATGTCCAATCTAAAGAAGCCAAATACGGACGTTGGACTTTGGACCTTGGACATTGGACTAGGCTCTCAGTCTGTTCAATAAATACTCCTGAAGTTCCGATACCTTAACCCGTTCCTGCTCCCAAGTGTCTCGGTCCCGCACGGTGACTGCTTCATCCTCAAGAGACTGGTGGTCGACGGTTACACAGAACGGTGTGCCGATCTCATCCTGTCGCGCATACAGCTTTCCGATCCCACCCGTATCGTCGTAGACCGCGCGCAACACAGGTTGCAGGAAGCGCTTGATTGCTTTGGCCATACCAACTATCTCCGGCTTGTTTTTTGCCAATGGCAGAATAGCAGCCTTGATGGGCGAGAGAGTTGGATGAAGTTTCAGGATTACCCGGGCCTCCCCCTTGTCGTTAGTCTTTTCTGAATACGCATCCATGAGCACGGAGAGCACGGTACGATTCACACCAGCGGCCGGCTCGATCACATAAGGATAAAAACGCTCCTTGGTTGTTTCATCGAAATAGGACAGGTCTTCCGTCGAGTCAGGATTAAGGCGTCTCCCTTCCGCGTCCTCCGGTTTCTTTGAGTGCGTACGCAGATCGAAATCCGAGCGATTGGCAATACCCATCAGCTCGTCCCACTGACGCTCCTCTTCTTCGCGCTCGGGAAAAAACCGGTACTGAACATCAACCGTTCGTTTGGCATAGTGTGCCAGTTCTTCTTTTGGTTGTTCGTAAAGGCGCAGATTGCTCGCCGAGATACCCAGACTCGTGAACCAATTGAAGCAGCTATCGATCCATTCCTGATGCACTTGCTCGTCTTCGCCGGGTCGAACAAAATACTCCATTTCCATTTGCTCAAACTCTCGCGTACGAAAGATGAAGTTGCCGGGCGTCACTTCGTTTCGAAATGACTTACCAATCTGTGCTATGCCGAAAGGAAGTTTGCGACGACTGGATGTTAAGACGTTAGCAAAATTTATGAAGATGCCCTGCGCAGTTTCTGGTCTGAGATACACGAGAGACGAAGGATCGTCCTCGGCTGCCGCGCCCACATGTGTGCGAAACATCAGGTTGAACGGTCGCGGTTCGGTGAGATTCTTTGCTCCACAGTTGGGGCAGCCAAGGCGTCGTTCCCGGATCGCTTTCGCTATAGCATCACCCGCGAGCTGTCCGCGGAGTTCCTCATCGCTGGGCAGATATCCCAGCTTGTCGGCGCGCAACCGGTTATTGCAATCCCGACAATCCACCAGTGGATCGCTAAACGTGTCTTCGTGTCCTGAGTACTTCCACACAAGCCGATTGAGTATGATGGACGACTCTAAGCCTTCCATATCGTCGCGTTCATAAACCATCCATCGCCACCAGGCTTGCTTGACGTTGTTGCAAAGTTCTACGCCTAAGGGACCATAGTCCCAGGCGCTGGCGAGTCCGCCGTAGATCTCAGACGACGGAAAAACAAAGCCTCGCCGTTTGGCGAGCGAGACGATGGTTTCAATATTCGGTGCACTCATGAGTTAGCGAATGGTAAATGGTAAATACTAAAATGGTAAATGTTTAGTCGGACATAGCTTACCGTGAACTATTCACAGCGATGCCGTTGGTGTAAAACAAGAGAGGAGCGCGGTGGCGCTCCCCCTTTCAAGAACCGACGAGGCAGGACAATCAGATTTGTCTCATTTACTGGGCGTCTGAACGTTGACATCAATCTTCTGCGTGCCGCCCCCGCCAAACAGCCGGCCTCTGTAAACAAAAAGCAGCACCAGAACGATGATTACGAAGATTGCCACCACCGCGACAACGCCTGTACTTCCGCCACCGCCACCATTCTCAGCCATGAAGGATTCCTCCTCTTAAGGGAACTATGTTAAGGGGCTTTCGGAAAATTCCGAGCTGATAGTTACCACAGCGTTTCGGTACCGTCAACGTAAGCAAAAGCAAAGGAGACAAGAGGGGCGATTGCTCCTGTCTCCCATTGACTGTAGACCGTGACTAAAACTGCCGGCTTAATAGCGCGGGCGTTTTCGAGTGGGCGTTCTGCGGGGCGGCCGAACGTCGCCCGCCTGGACCGTAGGCCGGGGCTGCGGAGGTGTGGCGCCGCTTGGCACGATCCACAGCTCAACACAATCCCCTTCACGGAAACCGCCATTGAGAACGATGATTCGGGCAGGGGCGATGCCTCGCTTACTCACAAGATAATCTCGCGCCCGAGCACCAAGTCGATCGGCCTGGCCGACACGGCTGGTGCGGCCACCGTAAGCGAAGATGTAAGTAGTGGTCGACTGATCGTTCTGAAGCTCAACCGCAAGGTTGT
This sequence comes from Pyrinomonadaceae bacterium, assembly GCA_013817595.1. Classification (GTDB taxonomy): domain Bacteria; phylum Acidobacteriota; class Blastocatellia; order Pyrinomonadales; family Pyrinomonadaceae; genus PSRF01. Next base: position 5,135 of record JACDCK010000171.1, read on the forward strand.
CAAGACGAGCCTTTTGGTCGTCGAACGAGCAATTGCAACAAACGTCAAACTCCCGGGGGGGATAATCGCGCGGAGGCAAAGCTGGAATCATGGTTGAAGCCTGCGCTGTTTGCCGACACAGTGGATCGCCCGAGCCGTCATCGACTAATAGCGTGGCCGTAATTCGTTGTCCGGCCAATCCAGTTGAATCAACCGAAATCGTAGGGGTTCCCGCGCCACTAACAACTTTGGCATTCGCCGGACTTATTGTCCAGGTGTAGTTAAGAGCTGAAGACCCTTTGTACGTGGTATCTGCCGTGTAGGCTATTATCTCGCCGTCACTGACCGAAGAAGGTGCGGAGAGGTTTACCGGGAAGGGGCAAGGGGATGTCGCTGGAACTGGCTGACCTGGTCTGTAATTGAGCGCTACACACTTAATGCGTCCGGCCTCAAGAATAATTTCACGAGTCCAACGCTGGCCGTTGGGCAGCACAATAACGACGGTGTGCACGCCGGGATCGCGATCCCAGGCTCGCCAGTCAGATGTAGTCTGACCCTCGGGCTTGCCGTCGACTTCGATAGGAAGACCAGCGGGCGTCGTCTGAACTTTGATCGTGCCATGTTTAGCGGGCTTTTTCTTCGCGTGTGCAGTGGGTGCTGGAGGGGCCAGGCAGCAAGTAATCGCGAGCAAAGCGGCGAAGGCAAATCTACCGTAGGTCAGGTATCGATGAGAGGCCATTTTAACTTTCATGTTCACTAGGCCTCCTTCGTATTAGCAGCCTGGGCCGCCAGTTTTGCCTTAGCATGCCGCCGGCGGAAACCGGCTCCAAAAACCGCCAATCCTGTCCCAAACAACAAAAGTGATGCCGGCTCGGGTATCGGAATCTGGGGAGTCGGCGTCGGAGTAGCCGGCGGCGTAGGC
>JACDCK010000172.1 GCA_013817595.1 Pyrinomonadaceae bacterium
CGTATACACGTTGGGTGTGATGCGGATGCCTTTAAATTCGTCATGGATGATAGGCGTGGTGAAGATTCGATGCTTGTCGAATAGATAGCTCCCGATGGCCGAAGGGTTCGTACCTTCAATGTGAATATTGGCTATAGCGCACGACTGGTTGTCGTCAAATGAAGTGTTGAAGCTCACCTTCGGTATATCCTTGAGTCGATTCATCCAGTAGCGAGCCAGAAAACGCAGGCGGGCTTCTTTGCGCTTTCCTCCCAACCCGTTATGGAAAAGCAGGGCTTCCCCAATTGCCAGCCGGGGTGCGGCGGAATGCGTGCCAATCTCTTCAAACTTGCGGATGTCCGAGGCTTGAGTCGATTCAGCGGCCATCAACGGCCAGATCCTCGGTATCTTTTCGCGTTTGACGTAAAGCAGACCCGAACCCTTAGGCGCGTAAAGCCATTTGTGCAGGCTAGTGCCGAAGTAGTCGCAGCCAATATCCTTCTGCTTGAAATCAAATTGCGCAAAGGAATGAGCGCCGTCGACAATCGTTTCGATTCCTTTGGCGCGCGCCATTTCACAGACAGCTTTCACGGGCGTGATCTGGCCGGTGATGTTAACCATGTGCGACATCAGGATCAGACGCGTGCGGCCGGTAATCCCCGCTGCAAACGCTGCGGTGATCTCGTCGAGATTCCTGGGTGGGATCGGAATTTTGACTAACTTCAAAACCAGACCTTCACGCTTTTCGCGCTGGCGCAAGGTGGTAATCATGCGCGGGTAATCCTGCGTGGTAGTGAGAATTTCGTCGCCCGGTTTGAAGTCCATGCCCATCAGAAGAATTTCCAGCGACTCGGAAGCGTTTCGGGTGATGGCGATTTCTTCGCGATCGCACCCGAATAGTTCCGCCAGCCCGGTCCGGATCGTTTCCGATTGCGGCTCAAGGATTTGCCACATGGTGTAAGCCGTCGCATCCTCCTGTTGCCAGATGTAACGCACCAGCGCTTCAGTAACGATACGCGGGCTGGGCGATACGCCGCCGTTGTTGAAGTTGATGATCCCGCGAGTCACGGAAAAGGAATTTTGAATAACCGACCAGTAGTCTTCATTCATTGCCAACTGCTGCGGCGATACATGCGCGACGCTTTTCGTCGCTGCTTGGACCTCTCTCAGAAGAGACGCGACAGTCGATGAAGACAGAGCGGCAAGACCGGCGCTCTTTCCAGCCAGGGAGAGAAAGCGGCGGCGAGAGGGTTTGTGAGCAAACGGGTTCTTCATGATGGGCTTTCCCTTTCTCATTTTGATGATTAGACGAACGCACCATGGCCTGGGGGTTCCGCTTCGCTTCGCGCTTTGTCGACCATGCCGGCTTCAAACTCTGGATAAACTTCAGTAACGGCTATGCCGCCCGATGTGAGGCGGCGGCTTTGCCCCGCCGTGAGGAGGCTTTTTGAACTTCGGGGCTATGCCCCACCGGGGCATAGCCCATCCTCACATCGGGCGGCGAAGCCGTAGCGACGATCGCATTGCTGCCTTGGACGGATTCTACTTTGCTTCGAAAACAATCTCGCCACCAATCACCGTCATCACGCAACGGGTTTTCAGAATTTCCGTCTCGGGAATCTTCATGATGTCGGCTGATAGGATTGTGAAGTCCGCAAGTTTGCCCACTTCGATTGTGCCTCGAAGCTTTTCTTCAAAGGCAGCGAAGGCAGGCCAAATCGTGAACATTTTAAGCGCCTGATCGCGACTAGCGGCCTCCTCAGGATGCCAACCTTCCCCGGAAAAGCCTTTTTGGTCCTTGCGGGCTACCGCTGCGTAGAACTCAATCATCGGCTCACCACGCTCCACCGGCGCGTCCGAGCCTCCTGCAATTGCTACACCCGACTTAATGAACGTCTGCCATACATAGGCCCCGGCAAGACGTGGGATTCCCACTCTGCTCGGCGCAAAATGCAGGTCGCCAATTGCGTGCGAAGGTTGCATTGAAGGAATCACACCTAGTTTGGCAAAGCGCGGGATGTCTGACAGGTTGACTATCTGCGCGTGCTCAATGCGCCAACGCGGTTCGGCGATCTTGCGTTGTTCGCGGGGCACGGCCTTGAAAGCTTTCTCGTATTCGTCGAGCGTGAAGCGATTGGCGCGATCGCCAATGGCGTGTGTCTCGACCTGGATCCCCTGTTTCAGCGCAGTCTGCAGCATGGGCCCCAGGTCTTCCTGCTTGACAGTTAGGAAGCCTGACGTGTCGGGGGCATCTGAGTAAGGTGCGAGCAGGGCCGCTCCACGCGAACCGAGCGCGCCATCAGAAACAACCTTGATCGCCCGCAGCGTAAATCGGTGGTCGAAACCGCCGATCGTTGGTCCTTCCGCCAGCAGCCGTGCGGCGCTTGGACCCGGTCCATGGACGGCCTTGTAGATGCGCAACTTGATCTGGCCTTCGCCGTAGAGTTTTTTGTAGAGATCGATCTCCTGGTAACCACCTCCGGCATCCTGAATCTGCGTCCAGCCCAGCTCGACATTACGCTTGACGCCAAGCTCGATTGCGCGCTCAGCATCTGCCGGAGTGGTAGCAGGGATATGACGCCTCACCAATCCTTGCGCGGCGTCCAATAGCATGCCGTTTGGCTCGCCTGTTTGTTTGTCTTTGGAGATTTCCCCGCCGAAGGGACTCGGTGTGTTTTTATCGACGGCAGCGATCCTCAGGGCAGCACTGTTGACCACCGAAGCATGCCCATCAGCGCGCGTAAGAACTACGGGATTGTTTGGCGCAACTTTGTCGAGGTCTGTTCGAGTCGGAAAGACAGGCGGTTTCCAGAAGGTTTCAATCCAGCCCCGACCGGTTACCCATTCGCCGGAGCGTGCCTGGTCAAGGCGCGCTTTCACTTGGCCCAGAAAGTCTTCAAGGCTGGTAACGCCCTCAAGATTCAACTTCATCTCACGGAAGCCAACGCCGGGGAGGTGCTGATGAGCATCAGTCATTCCCGGCACGACGGTCTTACCCTGCAGATCCACCACGCGCGTGCTTTTGCCGACGTACCGTTGTGCCTCGATATTTGATCCAACAAACACGATGCGGTCTGCTTTTACCGCCACGGCTTCAGCCTTTGGCTGGCTGGAGTTGACGGTGTAGACGTTTCCATTCTTAAAAACTACATCGGCGGTGTTTTGCGCCTCAGGATTGACCGCTACGAGACCAAGCGCAGCCAGGGCAACCACGATAAGTGCCTGAGTAAACAGTTTCATATACCTTCCTTGGGAAGACTATTGATTGTTTCTGTCAGAACCGCGAGCGGTAGCGACCGGGTTGTATGCTTCCCAGTTGAGACCAGGTCGCTACCGCTCCCTGTTCTGACAGCGCAGTCTTATACCATTGAAGCGGGCGTTTCATACAGCATTGGGTGCCAAAGCTGCGTCGCGAAGTATTTTTTTGTCTACCTCTAACATATAATCCCTAGCTCACAGCAACTTTCCAATCGTGGCAAGATATCGTAGAGGGCTATCCAAAGATGAACACTGAAACACTTAACCTGGACACTTCAAGAGGCGCAACCACCGCCGCCGTTGCGCTCCCAGCCGGGGACATCACAGCTGCCGTAATATTGATCCAAGAATGGTGGGGCATTACTGAGCACATTCGCGACATTGCCGGCCGTTACGCCAAAGAAGGTTATATTTGCGTGGCGCCGGATCTGTATCGCGGCAAAGTGGCTAAGGATTCAGAAGAGGCTTCCCGGCTGATGCACGACCTCGACACCGTGGACGGGCTGGAAACAATCAGCGAGGCAATTGTGAAGAGCCGGGGCGCCTTTGGTGCACAAAAGATCGGTATTACCGGCTACTGCATGGGCGGCACCTTAGCGTTGCGTGCGGCGTGTGAGATGAGCGAACTAGCAGCAGCCGCTCCTTTCTACGGAGACATCCCCGAGGAAAGGGTGCTCGCTAAACTGAACGTGCCAGCTATATTCTTTGCGGGTTCGCGCGACAATTGGATCACTCCTGAAAAAGTTGAGGTATTGAAAAAGGCGGCGCGCGAATACAACCTGCCGCTCGAAGTCGTCAGCTATGATGCCGACCACGCTTTCTTCAACGACACACGGCCGGAAGTTTACGATGCCAGTGCTGCGCAGGATGCGTGGCAGCGCGTGCTGGCTCACTTCCGAAAGTACCTGGGCGAAGCGGCTCGACCAACAGGAGCTTGAACTTATCAGATTCCTTTCTGCCGGTGAGTTAGTTTTTCATTTTCCATATCACATTTGTCAATGCATGATCCTTCGGTTAGCTGTGGCTCTGATAAATGGGAACTGACCAATGGAAAATAATGGAAAATGATAAAGGGGAAATGAAACCGCCTTGGCGGTTCAGATCGGCCTGGCTGACGTAATGAATGCTTGCAACTCAGCGCTTGTCGGCAATGCGGTTCGCGCCCCCAAAGCGCGACACTTCAGCGCGGCGGTGGCGTTCGCGAGTTTCAAACTCGTTTCCATATCTTCTCCACTCAACAATCCATAAAGAAGGCCCCCATGGAATGCGTCTCCGGCGCCGGTGGTATCGCGACAAGAGCCCGGCACTTCGTAGGCCGGTGATTCCAGAAACTGGCCATCGCAGTAAACCGTTGCACCCCGCTTGCCCATGGTCATGCCCACCACTGCGCAACCATAGCGCGCCTTCAACTCGACAAGCGAGGCGCGCTCGTCGCTGATGCCAGTTAGCCGGTGTGGAAATTCTCTGGAAGTGACCAGGACATTAATTAAGGGCAGCAGCTCGGGCAGTCCTTCATAGATATTGTCGATATCGGCGGTCACGATGGTCCCCGTCGCCCGCGCTGCCTGGGCCAGACGGGCACATGCGGGTGGATCATGCGCGTCGATGTGCAAGACACGTCCCAGCGAGGAGATTTTGATAGGTGCGTCGTCAACACTGTATGCAAGGCGCTCATCGCGGTCCCAGAATATGGTTCGCTCACCAGAGCGCGCGTCGATGACGATGAAAGCAATCTGATTGCGAGCGCCGGGGACGATTTCAGCAAGCTCAATGTGAACACTTTCATCCTTGAGCGAGCTGAGTCCAAATTCTCCTTCCGAGTCAGAGCCGAAGCGACCTGCGTAAGCTGTTTTCAAGCCCAACCGTTGCAAAGCAACCATTGCGGTTGCGGTTTGACCGCCCGCAGACTGCTGATGCTCTCTGAAACGCATCTTACTGTCGAACGCTGGATATTCCGATACGACGATTAAATGGTCGACGGCATTCAGGCCAAAACCGACAGCGTCGAATTGTCTTTGAGACGGCAGGTTGAAAGGAAATTGCACTAGAGTTTCTCTTTCCCAGTCGAAAGGTCGTTACTGGGCTGTTTGTTTAGGACGTGGCGGCCCCGCTTGATGTCAGAACCGAGTAGCTTTGCTCGTCTGCGACAAGCAGATAACGAGATGAAACTTGCCAATGGCAAAAAATAAGGGCTTTTTGGACATGTTTCTAAGAAGGCGCGGTAGCGACCGGGTAGGTGAGCGGCGTCACTCAAGCCTTGGGGTCTCACTGAATTTATGCTGCTTGATCCTAGCGAGCCGTGACCCGGTCGCTACTCTATATTGAAAGGGCGCCCCATCGGCGGTAACTTGGAGTTGTTCGAAGACCTCAAGTTAAGCCGGAAGGAGAACCCTATGAGAATGTATTATGTAGGCATGGATGTGCATCAGGCAAGCATTGTGATCGTGGTGCTCAATGGAGCGGGCAAGGTAGTGATGGAATCGATCCTCGAGACCGGGGCGGAGACAGTGCGCGGCTTTCTCAAGCAGCTGCATGGGAAGGTGTATGTGACGTTTGAAGAAGGCACGCAGGCGACCTGGCTCTATGAGGTGGTGCGGGCTTTGGTCACGGAAGTAGTGGTTTGTGATCCGCGGCACAACAAGCTGCTGCAGAGCGGCAACAAGAGCGACCGAGTGGATGCGCGGAAGCTGGCGGAGTTGTTACGCAACGGCTCGTTGCAAGCGGTCTATCATGGCGACAAAG
>JACDCK010000173.1 GCA_013817595.1 Pyrinomonadaceae bacterium
TGCAATGAGACACCGACCTCTTCGTCCGCCACCTGCGCAAGCACACCAGTCGCTCGCTGCAAAATTGCGTCATCTCCGATAACGTTGACCTGCTGCGATACCCGGTCGATGTCCTGCGCCTGGCCGGTTTCCGCGGTCACCGTTACCTGGTCCACGATAGAGGCCACGTCCATCACGATCTTCATCTCGGCAGTCGTGCCCGCACTAACCTGGACTGATGAATTGTGTTTACCGAAGCCGATCTGCGTCACTCTGATCTCGTATGAGCCGGGCCTTACGTTTTCGAACGTGAAACCTCCCTTTACATCAGTCGTGGTGGTGGCCAGAACGGCTTGGTGCTGATGCACCAGCGAGACCTCGGCGCCGCTCACCGTCGCCTGCTTTTGATCTCTGACTACACCCACAATCTTGCCCTGTGGGTTTTGCTGAGCCCGGAAGACTGCAGGCATCAGCACAAGAACGGCAGCACACAGCAAGCCGGTGGTGCTGAATCCTAGCACCCCACGCGGACGGCCCGCGTAGGGACCCCGCTTTCGCCCCCCTGATCTCCCAGAAGTCATGGTCTCTTTTTCGTTTTTGGCCTGCGATTGACGGTGCGGGCCCTGCCAGTCCCAGAACTGCGAACCCATCCTCGTTCAGAGCAGTTGAGCATTACGTGAGTTCCGCTTGAGGCTATCGTAAGAGATCTAAACCCAGACACTTGGCGGAAAGACTAACCTTTACCCGCAACTACTACTAGTCTTCGTTGATATGATAAGGCTTTCGGTTCCGAGCTAGCCGAGGATGTAAACGGCGTGCTCTATGACAGTGTGGACCGTGGATAGCACGTGAGGCTGATAAGCAGTGATAGCAAGAAGCATAAGAGTTAAGGCTATAGGGATCAACGTCGGGAGTTTTGAAACCAGCAGAGTATGAGGTGGGTGCTCGTTTGGATCGTTGCCAAGTTGTATTAGACGCCGCACCCGGGCCCTGAATCCGAGTGAGCCCTCCTCGCCCACCAGAAAGGCTCCGGCCGTCATGGTTGGCCGGGCACCCGCGGGAATCAGGCGGGCGATCTTTACGAGGGCCGAAGCCAGGTTGAGACCGACCTTTTGGTCTCTTCTCGCGGCATATTCGTCAGCCGCCGCTTCCGAGGCTTCTGCCCATGCTTCGTCCAGGTGGCGGCTACAAGGAATGATCAATAGCATGTCCCGGCAGGCTCGCAGCACGCTACGCTTAAGGTTGTCATGGGCCATGATGTGCCCAATTTCATGCTCGAGGGCCGCGGACAGTTCCTCAGCTGTAAGAGACCGGAAGATCTGCTTCGCAATAAAGAGCCGTGGCCGAAGCGCACCAACAACCGCCATCAAAGGAAACCTGTGCTCAACCTGGTAAGCGGGAATGCCCAGACGCGGGAACTGAATTGGCTCTGCAGTGCGCAGCCAGTCCGCGGTAAGGCGGCTGGTAGCGCGCCAGGCGGCGAATCCACGCACGAGTGCCATTACGATACCGAGGGCTGAGAGGGCCGCCACGACAGCCAGTTTCAAGCCTACGGTTTCATGGCCAACACGCGGCTCGTGCCTCAGATAAGCGGGGCCGAAAAGAAACAAAACGCCACCGATTCCCAAAGCCACGGGAACTGTTCGAAGCAGAAGGACTGTTTGCGCCGAGCGTGCCGCTGACCCCCGGCTGACGCGCCTTTCGAATGTTCTCCAAATCAGCGAGGCAACAAGCGAGGCAGAGCTATTCAACACCAGCAGTGCCGCCATCACTATAGAAAGTCCAAGAATGAAGTACATAGCTTCAGTCTCTCTGCTTCAACTCTTGCCGCTTCTTTTGGATAAGCCGATCGAGCTCGTCCAGTGATTCGCGGTCGCGCTCACTCACCGCGTCAACGATACATACCAACACAGGTTCCACACTTTGCGAGCCCAGCCCCAGCAGACCTTCAATCACATCTTCCCTGATTCCCTGTTCCAGCTCTTCGCGGGTCACCAGCGGAGAATAGAGAAAGGCCCGGCCAACTTTGCGCCGGCCAAGCAACCCCTTCTTAAAGAGCCGGTCCAGCGTAGTCATCAAGGTTGTGTATGCGATCCGCTTTTCAAAAGAGACGAAGATGTCGCGCACGCTCGTTTCACCGCGGCGCCAGATCTCTTCCAGGGTCTGGCGTTCCAGATGCCCTAGCGCAAGAGAAGCCACCTCTCTAGGTCTCCTGAATCCACGCAAAAGAAATCTGGTTGTCTTCATGAGCTGATTGTTGAGCAACCGCGTCGCGCCTGTCAATCCATAGGCTAGATCAGCACAGATAAACGCGGATAACTCAGATCAGCACGCATGAGTAGACTTAAGGGTTCGGGAGGTAGCCGGAGGCTCTAATCCAATGGAGTTAGCGAGAGAAGGTTTCTCACTGCGGCATTCCGTCGTCTCGTTTGCATCTTATCTGTGTTATCCGCCTTAATCTGTGGCTAGTGCATCTGCCATTTCGCACGCGGACAAAATCGGGGTAGTATTAGAAGTTTGCGAAGGACCCGAGAATTCCCTCTACCGGGGTCATGCGACGAATTTTATATGCCTGAAGAAGCCATTGAAGTCCGCGGGGCAAGGGTTCACAACCTCAAGAATATTTCCTTTTCGCTGCCGATCAACCAGATGACGGTGGTCACGGGCGTGAGTGGTTCCGGAAAGTCGTCGCTGGCTTTCGACACCGTTTATGCCGAAGGTCAGCGGAGATACGTTGAATCACTGTCGGCGTACGCTCGTCAGTTTCTCGAGCGGATGGACAAGCCCGACGTGGATGAGGTACGAGGAATCGCGCCGGCTATCGCCATCCGCCAGAAGAACTCAACCCGAAATCCCCGCTCAACGGTGGGCACCCAGACTGAGGTCTACGACTATTTGCGCCTGCTCTATGCCCGGGTCGGAACAACCTACTGTCGAGTCTGTGGCCGCGAGGTCTTCCGTGATTCCCCGGAGTCAGTGGCGGACGAGGTCTTAAGAACCGTTGCCGCAGGGACGCGGTTCTATGTCCTGTTCCCCGCCGGTAACGGACTAGCTGAGATTGGCGCAAGTGTCGAGCACACGTCGAGACAGGTAGACGGGAAGGCGGACAAGGATCGAGACAGGGGGAGGGGGGGACGGGAAGATAGGGAGAAACCGGGAAAAACATCTCCCCGTCCCCCCGTCTCCCCGTCTCCGCGCCAGATCACCGCCCACATCATGAGCCTGATGCAGCGTGGGTTCACTCGGCTCTACGCCAAGGGGCAAACCATCGAGCTTCATTCCCCCGACGATTACACCCTGCGCGACTTCGAGAGCGTTTACGTGATGGTCGATCGGCTCGTCGCCCAGCCGGAAGTGCGCCAGCGTCTAGTCGACTCGCTGGAGATCTGTTTCCAGGAGGGCCACGGTTCGGCAGTAGTCGAAACAGCTGCAGCGGAACCTGGACGCTTTAAGTTCTCGGACAGGTTTCAGTGCAAGTATGACGGCACGGTTTACGCACAACCTGAACCGCGCCTCTTTAGCTTCAACAATCCGTACGGGGCTTGCCCGACCTGCCAGGGTTTTGGAAACACCATCGGACTCGATCTCGATCTGGTCACTCCGAATCCGGGGTTGGCCTTGAACGAGGGTGCCATTGAGCCCTGGACGAGACCGCAACATGAATGGGCCCAGGACGAGCTGCGCCAGTTTTGCCAGTCAGAGAAGATTCCGATGAACGTTCCCTTCGGGCAGCTATCGCGTGCTGAACAGCAAGCGATAGTTGAAGGTAAGAAGGAGTGGGGCGGAGTGCGCGGATTCTTTGACTGGCTGGAGACGAAGAAATACAAGCTGCACGTGCGCGTGTTTCTGTCGAAGTATCGCGGTTACACCTTGTGCCCGGATTGCGGTGGCGACCGCCTGCGTCAGGAAGCGCGTGACGTCAAGGTCGGCGGGCGCACGTTGCCTGAGGCCTGTTCGCTGGCGATCAAAGAAGCGCAGCTTTTCTTTGAATCGCTGCAGCTCGCGGCGGAACAAGCTGCGATCGCCGATAGGATCTTGTTCGAGATTCGACGCAGATTGCGTTTCCTCGTAGATGTGGGTCTGGATTATCTGACGCTTGATCGTCTCGCCTCAACTCTCTCAGGCGGCGAGGCGCAACGGATTCAGTTGGCCACTAACCTGGGCTCTTCACTGGTCGGCGCGCTTTACGTTCTGGATGAGCCCTCGATTGGTCTACACCCGCGGGACAATGAACGGTTGATTCGGCTGCTGCATAACTTGCGCGACATTGGCAATACGGTTCTGGTCGTCGAACATGATGCCGAAATGATGCGCGCCGCCGATCACATCCTGGATATCGGGCCCTCGGCCGGCGAGCTTGGTGGGCGTGTAATCTACGAAGGCGATTTCCCCGGCTTGATTGCCAACGACGCGTCTTTGACTGCGCGCTATTTGCGCGGTGAAATCGAGATTAAGGAACCGAAGCAACGGCGGTTGTTTCAGAAAAGGCGCCTGACGCTGAGCGGTGCCGCCGAGCACAATCTGAAATCTATCGATGTTGAGCTGCCTCTCGATATGCTGGTATGCATTACAGGCGTGAGTGGCTCCGGAAAATCTACTCTGATTCATGATTGCATCTATGCAGGTCTGAAGAAGCAAAAAGGTGACTGGCAGGGGCATGTGGGGGCTTTTCAAAAGCTGGAAGGCGGGCAACTCGTCGACAACGTTATCCTGGTGGATCAGTCTGCCATCGGACGGACTCCGCGCTCAAACCCAGTAACTTACATCAAGATTTACGATGCCATCCGCGAAGTCTTCGCCTCAACCCGAGAAGCGCAGGGACGCGGACTCGATCCGTCGCACTTCTCTTTCAACCTGCCCGGCGGTCGGTGTGAGGTTTGCCAGGGCGATGGCACAGTCACGGTGGAGATGCAGTTCCTTGCCGATGTTGAGCTCGTATGTGAGGAATGCAAAGGCACGCGCTTCAAGCAGCAGACTCTAGACATACGCTATCGCGGCAAGAATGTGCATGAGGTTTTGAGTCTCACGGTGAGGGAAGCAATCACGTTCTTTCGCGAGGTTCCAAAGATCATTAATCGCCTCCGCGTGCTCGATGATGTGGGTCTGGGGTATCTTCGTCTGGGTCAATCAGCGACCACCCTTTCCGGCGGCGAGGCGCAGCGCATCAAACTTGCCGCGCATCTTTCCAAACGCACGGGTTCGAACACGCTTTACATCTTCGATGAACCAACCACCGGGCTCCACTTTGACGACATCAACAAGCTCCTGTCCGCTTTCCGCGCGCTGATCGAAGCCGGTGGCTCGTTGCTGGTGATCGAGCATAACCTCGACGTGATTAAGACTGCGGATTACATTATCGATTTGGGTCCGGAAGGTGGCGATGCCGGCGGCTACGTTGTTGGGACAGGAACTCCTGAAGAGATAATTAAGATTCCGCAGTCTTATACGGGAAAGTTCCTCGGTAAGTACCTCGTCAAATCAAATGGTCATGCAGCGTAACGTTGGTCCCGTTTTATTCACACCGTGCTTTAGCTCGGTGTCCTACGCAGCGAGAGGTCCTGAAAACCGTTTAAGTAATGAGTCTAAAAGAGCAAATTGTTTCGGACCTGACTGCTTCGATGAAGGCGCAGGACGCCCCGCGAACGTCCACGCTGCGAATGGTTAAAGCCGCAATGATGAATCGTGAGATTGAAAAGGGCGGCGACCTTGACGACGAGGAGATGACGAAGCTCCTGCGATCGATGGTCAAACAGCGGCTCTATTCAGTTGAGCAGTATGAAAAAGGCGCGCGCTTGGATCTAGCCGTTAAAGAGAAAGCTGAAATCGGAATAATCGAGACCTACCTGCCAGAAACAGCTTCGCCCGAAGCAATTGAAGCAGCGGTTACTGCCGCGATATCTGAAACCGGCGCAAGCTCAATGAAGGACTTGGGCAAGGTTATGAAGGCTGCACAGGCAGCGCTTGCCGGGAAGAGCGCCGACGGCCGAATGGTAAGCG
>JACDCK010000174.1 GCA_013817595.1 Pyrinomonadaceae bacterium
GATGCTGCTCGCATCAATCGCCTGGGACCGTTTGCCTCGTCATGTCGCAATCATAATGGATGGCAACGGACGCTGGGCAGCGCAGCGCGGAGAGCCGCGTATCGCCGGGCACCGCGCGGGTGTCGAAGCGGTTCGCGCGGCCGTCGATACAGGTGCGCGTCTGGGGTTAGGAGCTCTTACGCTCTACGCTTTTTCCACCGAAAACTGGAAGCGACCGCGCTACGAAGTTGATGCCTTGATGCGGATGTTGCGACGCTATCTTCGTCTCGAGCTCGACGAGATCGACCGTCAGAACATCAAGTTTCAGACCATCGGCCGAACGGGCGCGCTTGCTGACACTGTGCGCCGTGAGATTGCGAAAGCTACCGAAAGAACTGAGAAAAACAAAGGAATGGTGTTGACGGTGGCCTTGAATTATGGCGGCCGAGCCGAGATTATCGATGCCTGCCGCGCAGCCGTGCGGCGGCTACTTGATGAAGGCAACCCGCCTGACGAGCTAACAGAAGAGCGGATTGCGAATGAACTCTACACCCGCAATCTACCTGATCTGGATTTGCTGGTGCGTACCAGTGGCGAACTGCGCATCTCCAATTTCCTGCTGTGGCAGGCGGCTTATAGCGAAATCTATGTGACTGAAACCCTCTGGCCAGACTATCGCCGCGTCCACTTGCTTGAAGCCATCGTCGACTATCAGCGACGCAATCGTCGCTTCGGCGGTTTGAAGCTGGTAGCAAACGTGAAGTGAAGTGTTTTAGATTTTTGATTTAGATTTGCGATTGAACTTCAGTTGGATTATCAGTCCGGAGTGGTTCGTGTTTGGCGTCTGTTTGTTAACTCGACATCGCATTTCAATCGCAAATTAAAAATCAGAAATCAAAAATAACGTGTCGCGTATCATCACCGCTGTCATCGTCCTGCCTTTTCTTATCGCCTCCATCCTCATTTCCTGGCTGCAACTGTTATTCGTGGTTCTCGCCGCTTTGGCGATGGTGGCGGGCCTGTTTGAGTTTTATGTGCTGGCGAAGCGACGAGACCTGAAGCCTGACGCGGCCATCGGTTACCTTGCCGCGGCTGCCTTATTCACGGTCTTTTATTTCAACGACCCCGGCCCAAGCTCTGATTTGTTGATGATACAGTTGATCCCGCTCATCTTGATTGTGTTTACCGCAGCGACACTGATCGCAGCCACTTTGCGCGGTGCACCTTTTGACAAAATGATCGCCTCAACCGGGGCGACGATTCTTGGCGTTCTCTACGTAGTTCTGCTTGGCAGCCATCTGGTGGCAGTGCGCACGGGATTCAACCAGGCTCTTTCCGCGGATCTCTTATGTTTCTTTTTTCTGGTCCTTATGGGCTCAGATACGGGCGCTTACTTCGTTGGCAGGGCATTCGGCAAACGCAAACTGGCGCCGTCGATCAGCCCGGTAAAGACCTGGGAAGGAGTTGCCGGCGGACTGCTGGCCGGTCTGCTGATGGGCTCCATTGCTCACTTCTGGTTTTTCAGAGAGTTACCGCTGAAGCTGGCCCTTCCCCTGGCGGCGGTGATGACAGTAGTCGGTATTCTTGGTGACCTGACCGAGAGCGCACTCAAACGGAGCGCCGGTGCAAAGGACACGGCGAACATACTACCCGGGCATGGTGGTTTACTCGATCGTCTCGATAGCTTGCTCTTCAACGCACCAGTCATCTACTATTTCGGTCGCATCTATTTCAGTGGCTGAGTATAGCGGCCACAGATGAACGCAGATGAACACGGAGCCCAAAAGCAAAAATTCATTCGGAATCTTGTCCGGCCAGTCCGTGTAAATCTGTGGCCAATTATCTTCCCAGTGCGAAGACCTATTCCTTCCTGGTCGCTTAAATGAAACCCACCGGCATTGCTATCCTCGGTTCCACGGGCTCGATCGGCTGCAACACGCTGCGAGTTGTCGAGGCACTGGGGAGAGATCGGTTTCGAATCGTCGCTCTGGGCGCGGGTCGTAACATAAGTACGCTGGCCGATCAGATTGCTTTCCACTTGCCGGAACTGGTTTCCGTGGAAACGGAAACCGCCGCTCACGATCTAAGCGCCGAACTCTTCGAAAGAAATCTAGATCTTCCGCGAATCGTGACTGGGGAATCCGGCCTGGTGGGAGTGGCCACACATCCACATGCAGAAACGGTGGTATCAGCCACTGTCGGGGCCGTTGGTTTCGTACCCACTCTTCGCGCGCTCGAAGCCGGTAAACGCGTGGCACTGGCCAACAAGGAGACGCTGGTTATGGCCGGCGAGATGATGACTCGCGCTGCCAGGGCTTCCGGCGCGGAACTATTGCCAGTTGACTCCGAACACAATGCGTTGCATCAGTGCCTGCGGGGAGAAAAGCGCCACGAAGTTCGGCGCATAGTGCTAACTGCCTCAGGCGGTCCCTTTCGCACCAAGAACAAGAGCCAGATGCGAGAAGCGAGTGTGTCGGATGCTTTGCGTCATCCAACCTGGAACATGGGAGACAAGATCACCATTGACTCGGCGACGCTTATGAATAAAGGACTGGAGGTGATCGAGGCGCATTGGCTCTTTGATTTCGAAGCTGATCAGATTGGAATCGTCGTTCATCCGGAATCAGTCGTACATTCCATGATCGAGCTAATAGACGGTTCGGTAATAGCTCAAATGGGAGTCACCGACATGCGTCATGCGATCCAATATGCGCTGACGTATCCGGAACGGCACTCATGCGAACTACCCCCGCTCGACCTGACCGCGCTGGCCACACTCCATTTTGAGCCTCCCGATCCTGATCGTTTTCCCTGCATAGCCCTTGCCTACCGAGCGCTTCGCGAAGGCGGCACGCTTCCCACGGTGCTGAACGCCGCCAATGAAGAAGCTGTGAGAGCGTTTATTGAAGAACGCATCTGCCTGACTGATATTCCTCGCATAATAGAGTTGGTGATGGATCAACATACGACTCAACCTGCCCTCGATCTCGAAACCGTCCTCAATACCGACCGGGAGGCGCGCCTGGCCGCTAATGGGGAAATAGAAAAGTTAGCAAAACCTTCAAATCTGTTGGCCGGACACTCTGTTTGACGCGCCCTCCCCAGCCCACGTACACTCGTTGACGGCGACCCCGCAGAGGGATGCGGAGTCTAAGCGCACCTGGTTTTCGTGAGATAGAATGAAAAGAGATATAGGTTAATGATTATCAATATTTTAGCTTTCATATTCATCCTTGGCGCAGCTGTAGTCCTTCATGAATTTGGTCATTTTATTGTTGCCAAGCTCCTCGCAATCCGAGTTGAAACATTTTCGGTGGGGTTTGGTCCACGCTTGTTTGGCAAGAAGTGGGGACAAACTGACTATCGTGTCTCGGCCATTCCGCTCGGGGGCTACGTAAAACTCGGCGGCGACGAATCAAACGCACCAATCGAAGGCGCAGGGTCTACTGATATCCCTGAGCATGAAATGTTCAATCTTCGTCCGCGTTGGCAGCGGATTTTGGTGGCGCTTGCCGGGCCCGTGATGAATATCATCACCGCACTCGCTATACCGTTTACCGGCGCTTTGATGTACGGAGTTCCCGCAACACCCGCACCGGTTGTGAGCGCTGTCGCCCGGGGAGGCGCTGCCGAGGTGGCGGGATTGAAGCCAGGTGATCGAATAGTCTCATTCAACGGAACCGAGAACCCGACATGGAACTCCATTCGTGGCGACGCGCTTCTCTCTCCTGGCCAGCCTTTGCAGCTAATTGTCGGACGTAATGGCGAGCGCATACCGCTCACGCTCACACCAACTGCTGTCACCGAAGACGGAGAAACCGCCGGCTTTTTGGATTTTGTTCCCGACTATGGGGACGTCCCGGTTCTCGTGCGCGAAATTGAGCCGAACACGCCGGCGGCTGAAGCGGGATTGCAGCCAGACGATCGTATTCTCGCAGTGAACGGCCAACCAGTTCGAAGTGCTGAGCAGGTAACCCAGTTCATCCGTGATCACAAGAGTCAGCCGATTACACTAACGGTCAACCGAGCTGGCCAACAGAAAGATATTACCGCCACGGCTCGCAAGCTTCAGGATGGACGGGAGCGATTAGGTTTTCGCCCAGACGAGGAAATTCCGCTGCAGCGTGTCGGTTTGGCTTCGTCAGCGACTTTCGCAGTTAAATCCAATCTGGAGATTCTGCGTTTGACGGGGAAAGCCCTGGGGCAAGTAGTCACCGGCCAGCGCTCGGCCAGGAACACCCTATCCGGACCGATCGGAATCTACAACGCTGCTGCGGCATCAGTTCAAAGGCTCGGCTGGACCGGTCTATTTGGCATGCTCGGGTTCCTCAGCCTTAATCTTGGCATCTTCAATTTGTTACCAATTCCCGTTCTGGATGGCGGGGCAATCTTCCTGCTCTTACTTGAAGGTCTGCTGGCGACGATTGGTCTAAAGTTATCAATGACGGTGCGCGAGCGCATTCAGCAAGTTGGTTTTGTGATGGTCATCCTATTAATGGTCTTTGTGATTTCCAATGACGTCGTAAAGTTGTTTTCGCGCGGGTCCAGCAACAGTAGACCGGCCGCGACGGAGCCGGCTAAGTGAACCGTCCAAAGTCCAAAGTCCAAAGTCCAAGGTCCAGAATCTAAAGATCCTTTTTGGGAAATAAGACGTTGGACTTTGGACAAACTTGATATGCGAAAGACTCGACCAGTAAAAGTCAAAGACATACAGATCGGCGGCGGCGCGCCTGTCGCGGTTCAGTCCATGACCAAAACCGACACTGCTGACGTGGGCGCCACCGTGGCACAAATAGAGGAAATGGTCCGCGCCGGATGCGAGATTGTGCGTCTGGCCGTGCCTGATAACGATGCCGCCCTGGCGCTGAAAGAGATCCGCAAGCGCGTACCAGAGGTGCCAATCGTTGCTGACATCCACTTCCATTACAAACTTGCCCTGATGGCCCTCGATGCGGGTATCGACAAACTTCGATTGAACCCCGGAAACATCGGGAAGCACGAGCGCATCGTCGAGGTCGTACGCGCTGCGCAAGCGAAAAAAATTCCGATTAGGATTGGCGTGAATGGCGGCTCGCTGGAAAAGGATTTACTGAAGAAGTACGGCACTGCTACGCCGGAAGCGATGGTTGAGTCGGCGCTTCGACACATCCAGATCCTCGAAGATCTCGGATTCACTGAGACGATAGTTTCGCTCAAAGCCTCGGACGTGCATCGCACAGTCGACGCCTATCGGTTGCTCGCCCAAAAAGTGGATTATCCGTTCCATCTGGGCGTGACCGAAGCCGGTACGGCGTTCACCGGCACAGTCAAATCCGCCATCGGCCTTGGCATTTTGCTGCACGAAGGCATCGGAGACACGATTCGTGTGTCGCTTGCCGCCGAGCCGCAAGAGGAAGTCCGCGTTGCCTGGGAAATTCTGAAATCGCTGGGGCTACGCGCGCGTGGTGTCACAGTTGTGGCCTGTCCTACCTGCGGCCGGCTCGACGTAGATAATTTTGTGGAGATCGTAACCGAGATCGAGCGTCGTCTGGCTCACGTTGAAGAACCGTTGCACCTTTCGATTATGGGCTGCGCGGTGAACGGACCAGGTGAGGCGCACGATTCGCAGCTGGGAGTGACGTTTGGTCGTGGCGTGGGCATGATCTTTAAGGATGGAGTGCCGATGCGAAAGGTTGCCGGCGAGGACATAGTCGAAGCCTTCGTCATGGAAACGGAGAAACTCCTGGCCGAAGGCGCGGCCGCTAAAAGCGAGGCCGAACCCGAGCTCGTCGCCGTCAAGTAAACGAGATAGTCAACTGTTGCAACTTTCAGGTTAGGAAGGGTGGCTTCCCGCTCCAGGTACACAGCCACTCAACTTTGAATTAACAATTCGAGTTCACCAATTTGCAAGTTAGGAAGGTGGGCAAAGCGTAGCGCGCCCCCGCTCCAGCGTCAATTAACGTTAGTTTTCTTCAAGACTACCCTGGACTGGTCTGCAT
>JACDCK010000175.1 GCA_013817595.1 Pyrinomonadaceae bacterium
GGCATATGGAGCAGTGCGCCGGCAGAGCGAAGCGGCGACGGCGCTTTGGATGTGCCTGTTGCCCGGACATATCCAAAGCGGTGTCGCGCTCAGAGCTTGCCACCGCACTCCAAAAGTTGAGTGCTAACACGAGGGCTAACGCTGATACTGGCGCTCGATCGCTTCAATCTTCGAAACCCGCTTGCGGTGGCGGTCTTCACTGATGTCGGTGGCGAGCCAGGCGTCAACTATCTCACGCATTTCACGGCTCGTAATTGTCTTACTGCCGAGCGTGAGGACATTGGCATCGTTGTGTTCGCGCGAGTTGCGCGCTACCGCAACAGAGTAACACGCCGCGGCACGCACGCCGGGGACCTTGTTTGCGGTGATTGCGCTTCCAACACCCGCGCCATCGATAATGATTCCCACATCTACCGTTCCGTCGGCAACTGCTCGAGCGACGGGATGAGCAAAGTCGGGGTAGTCAACGGCATCCTCGGAATTGGTGCCAAAATCGCGGACGCGATGACCTGCTTCTCCCAGAAATCCCTTGAGCTCCTCTTTCATTTTGAACCCGCCGTGGTCGGCCCCTACGGCAATCATCCTGGAGGTCTGTGAACCGCGCCTGGGCACGCGTCGCACTAACTCGATCTTCTTTTCTTTTATGATATCCGCCGCCAGCGGCGTTAGGCGCGCTCCTTCGGCGATGCGTAGGACGGCGCCCGGCTCCAGCCCGCGGACGTCAGCTTCGGTGATGACCACCTTCGACGATTCGTCGCGCGTAACATTTGAATCGGCCGAAGTCGTACTTGTTGGCGCAATATCGATAAAACGGCCTGGGGTTGAGGGGGGGGCGGTCTGGCCTCCTCCGCCGGCTTCTTCGGCGGGAACAGCTTTGTCGAGCACCTCTCTCACGAGAGCTCGAATGCGGTCACGGGTTGAGGAATCTTCCATGAGATGGTCAGTGGTCAGTAGTCAGAGGTCAGTTAGTCGGACATGGTAATTGACCCTGGGCAACGGACCACGGACAACTGACCACTGACAAATATTAAACAAGCGATTCATCACGCAGATCCAAGAGCCTTCCTGCCGCCCCGACAATCTTGACTGAGCGAACAGCGAAATCAACACGCCCCAGATAGATGCCACTCTTGCCAACCTGGAAAACCAAAGTCTCCTGCCCGGAGGGTTGCTTCACGCTCAGGGGTTTTTCCATGAACGTATGCGTGTGACCACCGGCGATGAAATCAATGCCATCCACCTGCGCGGCGACTTGCGAATCGCCAATAGCCCCACCTCTCGGTTCAGGATAGTAGCCAAGGTGCGTCATCGCTATGACCATCGAGCAGCGCTCTCTTTCGCGCAATATCCTTACCACCTCACGCGCCGCCACCACCGGATCGCGGTAGGTAACTCCTTTAAAATTAGCCGGCGTGATCAACCCGACTGGACTGATGCCCAACCCAAACAAACCAATTCGCACGCCCTTAATCTCACGTACCACATACTGCTTGACCTTGCTCTCGAGAGGCGTCCCGCGCACGTCATAATTCGCGGAAACTAGATCGAATTTTGCAAATTGCATTGCCGAGGCCAAGGCTTCGACACCATTGTCGAATTCGTGATTACCAAGCGTGCCGACATCGTAGCCAATTTCCGACATCGCTTTGTATTCAACTTCACCCTTGTAGAAATTGAAGTAAGGAGTGCCCTGAAAGACGTCACCGCCGTCGATCAAGAGTGTGTTGGGATTCTGCTCGCGCACTCGCTTAACCAGCGTTGCTCGCCGCGCCACGCCACCTTTGCCGGGATAGAGTTTGTCATTCGCCGGTAGAGGATCGATCTGGGAGTGAGTGTCGTTCGTATGCAGAAAGGTGATCAGCGTTTCGCCGCGACCGGAATACAAAAGCGGCGCGGTTAATGAGCCGGCCGCGCTGCCAGACGAAAATGCCAGGTCCGGACGGGCAACCAGGCTTGCGCCGAAGACCGCAGACGTAGTCAAGAACTTTCTTCGTGTGATCATCTTTGCGGGCTCTCTGGCTTTTGAGCGTCGGGACCAATCAGGACAAACCGATCATCCAACGCTGCCTTGATGGGACGGCCGGAAGCGGTTTCAGCCTTCACATAATCCATGAGTGCGTTGCGAAGTGTTACGACGAGAGTCCTTACATTTATCCCTTCCTGTAAAATCGCATACCTGCCACTGCCAAGCTTCAGAAGGTAGTCATTGGTAACAATAGAGTAAGTAGCTTTCGGATCAATCTCCATTTCCCTGCCCTGGCTGTCGAGCAGACGGACGCTAACCAGCTCCGGCCTGTTATAAGCATTCATTCGATATTTGATATTTGCACCTGACAAGGCATCGCCGGAGGAAACGACTACATTCAGGAGTTTCAGTAACTGTTCTCCGGTTAGATCAACTTCGGCCAGCGCATTTTCAAAGGGCAGGAGCTCAAAAATGTCGGCAGCCCTGAGGTCTCCAGCCGCAATAGTATTCTTGCGTAACCCGCCGCTGTTAGTGACGGCTAGCAAAACAGGCTTTCCAAGTTTTGCGCTCGACTGAAGGCGAATACCATCAGCCACGAAGTTACCGAGATTCCCGCCACCCACGGGACCCTTTTTCAGTTCGCCCTCGATCTTTCCAATCACGACCTCAAGCGCACCTACCTTCGCGCTGTAGGGCGCCAGCATTTTCTCGAGCGCTGGATCATCGGGGATACTCGCATCAACGAGAATCTCGCTAACGCGGCCTTTAGTTTTCGCGGGTGCGGCAGTTTGGACCGGTTTACGCGCGGAAGGGGTGCCGGACCTTGGCTGGACGGCCGAGCCCTGCTGTGCAACAACCCCTTGGGATGCGATTGCGAACGCGCAGACCAGCAACAAATGGACGCACCACACACGCCTCAGGCGCGATTTCGCAGACGGTTCTGTTTTATTTGGGGCTGGATTCGACTTTGACATTGACCTCAAGGGAGGAGCTTGCATAGTATGTCGCACCACGGTCTCATACGCAAAGGCTGCTAAGCCAAGCAGTGTAACATTCTAATTCGATAGTTCCTGAGGAGATAAATTGGCGACGTCTTCCGCACGAATACCATCCGAGTTCAGCAATCCCAACCTTGAAGTGCTGCTGTCGGAGCAGCAGATTCAGTCTCGCATTAAGGAGATAGGCGCTGAGATCACTCACGATTATGATGGACGCAATCCACTGCTTATCGGAGTGCTCAAAGGCGCTTGCTTCTTCATGAGCGATCTCTTGCGCGCAATCGACACGCGTCTGGGCATTGAGTTTATCGCGACATCGAGTTATGGCTCGTCAACTCGAACCTCTGGTGAAGTTCGCATCCTCAAAGACCTCGACGTGCCCGTTGAAGGACGTGACCTGATCGTGGTTGAGGACATCGTCGACACAGGCCTGACGCTCTCTTATCTAATGGCCAACCTGAAATCGCGCGGCGCCTCCAGTGTAAAACTCGTGGCTCTGCTTGACAAACACGAGCGCAGGGAGCGAGAGGTGGAAATCGATTATCTCGGCTTCAAGATTCCCGATCACTTCGTTGTTGGCTACGGATTGGACTTCGCCGAACGCTATCGAAACCTGCCTTTTATCGCCGTCTTGAAGAATCCCGACCAGGGATAAATTGCGTCGACTTTGTGACCCGAACTGGAGGCGTCTCGCCTGCAAAACACGCGAAGCTCGCTATCTCAAACCTGAGGAGTCTTTCATGCAAAAAAAATCGCGCGGCTTTTCTTGCCCTAATCATTTTTCTATGCGCGTCCCATGCTTACGCGCAGCAGGACTTTTCGAAGGTTGAAATTAAGGCCGAGAAGGTCGCCGGCAACGTCTATATGCTGCAAGGCTCGGGCGGCAACATCGGAGTCTCTGTGGGCAGCGATGGGGTCCTTATGTCGACGACCAATTTGCTCCCCTCGCGGACAAGATTAAAGCCGCTTTGAAAACACTGGGCGAAGGCAAACTCAAATTCGTCTTAAACACTCACTGGCACGGGGATCACACAGGCGGCAATGTGGTCTTTGGTCCCGAAGCTCCAATTATCGCCCATGACAATGTACGCAAGAGACTGTCGACCGAGCAGAGAATCGAAATCTTCAAAAGCACAACTCCCGCTTCACCAAAAGAAGCCTTGCCAGTAATAACCTTTGGCCAATCCTTGTCGGTCCATTTCAACGGCGAGGAGATCCGTGTGATTCACTTCCCTCAGGGCCATACTGATGGCGACAGCGTGATCTTCTTCACCGGCTCGAACGTTGTGCATATGGGCGATGATTTCTTTGCCGCCCGCTTTCCCTTCGTCGATCTTGGAAGTGGAGGCACCGTTGAGGGATTGGCCAAGAACATCGGAGAGATTCTCGGCAAGCTGCCCGCCGGCGTGAAGCTTATTCCCGGCCACGGCCCGATTTCCACCGCGGACGATTTAAAGCTCTACCACCGCATGATCGTGGAAACCACGGACATCGTGCGCAAGAAAATGGCGGCAGGTAAGACTCTGGCGCAGATAAAGATGGAAGGTCTACCAGAAGAGTGGAAGTCCTGGGGAACAGGGTTCATCAAGACCGATGTCTGGATTGAGACCATCCACCGAAGCCTTACGAAGAATTAGAATCGTTAACGCGAGGGCCGGTGACGTGACCTTGAATTGACCCCGCAACGTGAGGAAATTTGCAGGTTAGATAGTCGTCTCAGTGTTGAGTGGTTCGGACTTTTCTCAACAACAGATTCTTCAATCCTTGCTGATATCGGCCAAAAAGCTGCGCCCGGCTGTCAGTCTTATCCCAAAATTCTCGGCGATCGTCTGGCCGATGTCTGCAAGCGAATCTCGCGTCCCCAGATCGACTCCCGCGCGGGCGCCCTTTCCATAAACAAGCAGCGGCGCATACTCGCGCGTGTGGTCGCTTCCCGGATAGGTGGGATCGTTTCCGTGGTCGGCGGTGATAAACATTAGGTCACCATCGCCCATCGCCGCCTCAATTTCAGGCAAACGCGAATCGAAATGCTCAAGCGCCCGCGCAAAACCTTCGGTGTCGCGACGATGTCCGTAAAGCATGTCGAAATCCACGAGATTGGAAAATATGAGTCCGCGGCTCTCAGCTTTCAGAGCATTTATCGTCTGGTCAATTGATTGCTGGTTATTCTTAGCCGTCAAGTCCTGCGTGACGCCATTGGAATCATAGATTGAAGCAATCTTTCCAATGCAGACGACGTCAAGTCCCTCATCGTCTAACGCCACCAACAAATTCTCGGGCGGCGGCGGTACTGCATAGTCGTGGCGATTCTCTGTCCGGTAAAAAGCGCCTGGCTCGCCCAGGAAAGGTCGAGCGATGACGCGGCCCACCTTGTGTTCCCCATCAAGCATGCGGCGCGCGGTTTCGCAGATTTCGTAAAGTCTGGGTAGTGGAATAACCTGCTCGTGGGCCGCGATCTGAAATACCGAGTCTCCGGAGGTGTAAACGATGGGCTTGGCGGTCTTGACGTGTTCCTCGCCAAGATCCTTGATTATCTCCGTTCCTGACGCGGGGATGTTTCCGAGAATGCCGGGCACGCCCGTTTCCCTAATGAAGTGATCAATTACGGCGGAAGGAAATCCGTTTGGATAAGTGGGAAACGCCTTCTCCAAAATTATCCCGGCCATTTCCCAATGGCCCGTGGTTGTGTCTTTGCCATTTGAACGCAAAGCGCAGCGTCCGTAAGAACCTGCCGGCTGGTCTAAAGGCGGCACGCCTTGCAGCGGACGAATATTGCCAAGACCGTAGCGCCGCAGATTTGGCAGCCGAACATCGCGTGATTGCAAAATGTGGCCCAACGTATCGGAACCTGCATCGCCCCACTCGGCCGCGTCGGGCATCTCGCCAGACCCGAGGCCGTCGAGCACAATTAAGACAATGCGATTGAATGAATGCGGCTGCTGCATTGAACTGGAAACTTCGCCGTTTCAG
>JACDCK010000176.1 GCA_013817595.1 Pyrinomonadaceae bacterium
GCTCAGCAGCGACTGCTCGTCTTTTCTGATCCTCTCGAATAGCGACCGGATGTTGTCTGACCGGAAGACGTTGGCGTTCTCGATCGTAAACGGTCGAAACAGCTCAAAAGCTTCAGTAGTTTCTTGGGTGATTTCTTCGACCCGATCTACAGTCGTTTTGACCCGATCGATAACCTCTCCCACGCGTCCGCCGCCCCAGCGAGGGCGCGCGCGGTCGAGCAAGGTTGAAGCTTTCTTCGCTGCCGCGTTGAACATCGGGGTCGAAGTTGATTCAAAGCGCGCGGTGGAGACGGCATGTGGCTCCATTCTGGCGGCAATCTCGTTTACGACTTTTATGCCGGTCTCTTTCTCTTGAAAATGTTTGCGCTTGTAGAGACCGACTAAGGTGATGATTCGAGACAGATTGTTCGGGTTTGAATCACCGGTGGCTGCCTGATGGACCAACTGCGGCTCTTCCACGCAGGCCTGGGCCGCTACGGCAAGCATTACCGACGCCACCTGATCCACAGGCGTGATGTCCAGAATCAATTTCTCGTCGGCAGGAATCTGCGTTTGTCCCTTGAGGACGAGAAAGACAATGGGCGCCGTGGTCGTAAAACCTTCGTTCCATCCAGGGAAAGGGTAGGCAAGGGCCGATTCCACAATACTCGGCCGCACGATGCTCCGCACCATTCCGGTTTCAGCGGCCACGAGCTGCTCGCCGAGGGCTTTTGTGTAAGTGTAGATATTGGGCCAACCCCACCATGCCGATCGCTCTACTCCCAGCTCAGTAAGCCGTGTGCGGGTCCAGACTTTTCTTTCCCGCGCAACGGCCAACCCGAGGGCATCAGGATCGTCTTCATCACGTCCTTCTTCGATCAGGCGCTTACGAGCAAGATCACGAAAGCGCGCCACCATCATCGCGTCCCTGGCTTCTTCCTTCACTCGCTCCGCCAGCTTTGCGCAGTCCTTGATTTCCTGCTCGACCGAAAACTCCACCCCGGGCAGTTCAAGTTTGCGGGGGAAATAGCCAATCACCGGGTCACGTTCCCAGACTGCGCCCGAACGGTTGCCGGCCACAAAACAGGTCGACACATGCACTAAAGCGGGCCGCTTCATGCGCCTGGTAAATGCGATTACGTTCTCGGTGCCGACTACGTTTGTACGCAGGGCACTCTCGAGAGTTGGATTGAAGGTCACGTTGCCCGCACTGTTGATCACAACATCAATATCATCGGCAACTCTTTGCGCCTGCTTGTCGGTGTAACCAAAGTTCGGGTCGCCGATGTCCCCACCCAACACCACCACTTTGTCGAACACAAATCCTTCCATGGCACTGCCGTAGCGCTCTCGCAGCGGATCAAAGGGTGGCGTCGTGATCACGCTATTCCGAAAGCGAGTTTCCGACTCCTCCTGCGAGCGGGCGCGCACAGTTACGTAAACCCGCCCGACATTAGGAAAGCGGTGCAACAGCATGCTCAGCGTAACTTTGCCGAGAAAACCCGTGCTGCCGATCAGAAAGAGGTTACGGCCGTTGTAGATTTCAGTTGGTGATAATTTCATGGCCGTATCTCTGTTGCCCACGTCTGCAATGAACTGAAGTCTGACATTTCATTCCATATCCGCGATCGCGATTATCGGTTGGTGCAACATCGTGATCTCTGCTGAGCTGCCCATAGAACTCCGCGCCATGGCGATGGCCTCGGTCAGATTGTCAGCCCGTTCCCAGCCCATCATGGCGGGAACGTGAGCGTTCTCCGCACCGGCGGCGATTACGTGACCGGCATGCTGGCGCCCACTCTCGCCCCAGTACCACATGAAGAAAGGGTGCGAGCCGTGATAGGCGTTGCCGCGCCGGTACATTTCGACGTAACTTGGATTATTCGCAAACTCCCGTTCATACTTATCGCGCAAGACGTTTGCGTCGCGGGTCTCAGGCAGCAGGCGATTGAAGAACTCGATGTAGCTCGGGTGAAACTTATGGTCGAATTCATCGGTGCAGGGATGATGCAGAATCAACGTGCCGCCCTTTTTCAGAAGGGGCTTGCCTCGATACATGTTGAAGTGGTAGCCGAGGGCCATTACCTGCACCAGCAGCGGGTTCAGAATTGAATTGATGCTGTAAGGCGACATATCCGGGACGGGGCAGATCAGAATGTCGCACTGGCCCTCGATGGGTACGACATACTGCTCCATGCTCTTGGCGATAATGCGATCGTGGACGGGGTCCGTGCGCCCGGCGTGGCAAGCGATCATCTCGTAGTTGCTCTTGAGCGAGTTGTACATGGTGCGTTTTGCCGGGCGTGGCATCTTATTCATCGCGAATCGCATGGCTTCGTACTTCATGCGATCGAAGGCGGAGAAATCGTCCTCGTTCTTCGTTAAGAATCCCATGTCAGGGCCGAATATGTAGTTGTTAACGGTCGTCTCAATATGGAAGACGTTTAGATGCTCGTCGGCGATTTCACCGACGCGGCCGATCACTCGAGCGAGTTCCGATCCGGCTGGGTCCATGTAGCTGTGCGAGGCGCGGATCACGTCAGGGTTGTGATGCGCGCGCAACGACTCATAATCACAGAGACCTACCCCGACAGACTTGTGGCCGCCGTTCATCGGTACGAAGTTAAAATTAAGATAAATGAGCAGATCACTCTCGGCGGCGCGACGGCTGATGCGCAGTGGTTCTTTATGGCGCGTCTCGCCGAGCAGCACGAGATTGGCAGGATCTTCAGCGTCGAAGTTGTAATAGCGATCCGGGTAAAAATCAGCCCAAATCTTCGGTCCGGCCATGCGCTTCATCTCGGCAGGCGTCATCTTGCGATGCAGGGAGATGGCGATGATGATGTGCACGTCGTCAACGCCATGGCCGTGAAGCATCTCAACCAGAATTTCGAGGGCGGTTTGGCGGATGTCGGGTGTCTTCATCGGCGGAATCGGCATACTGATGTCGTCCACAGCGATGGTAACTTTCATTCCAGGCTCCAGCTGCGCAAATAGCGGATCACAGTCGTGCGGGTGATTGAGCGCATAGCGAATAGCCGCTTCACGGTTGGCCAGCCCTTTGATCGGCGGGTTGGGATAGATCACGCGCGTGCCGACCGGCAAATCCTCGAGAATGAAATCCATCCCCGAGGCGAGGATTCGGGGCGCGCTGTCGCGATCAATGTAAACAACTGATTCGTGCGTTTTGCGTCGAAGTTGTAAGCTCATCTTTGGTAAATAGTGAATAGCAAATAGCAAATGGTCGGAAGAAGTTAGCGTATGACGGGCGACTAGGCAGGAACTCTACGAAGCCGCCGCGTTAATCCGGTGATCATTCGCCCTATCCGCTCAAGGTCCGCCAGGAGCTTTGAGAAGAGAGTCTCGCTCAAATAGCCTAAGCGATAGGCGATGATCAGCTCGGTCTCGAGTTCACTCGCCGAGCCCTGCGCGTTGGAGACAAAGTAAGCAAACTCTTTTGAAGAGTTCCGAGCTGCTCCTTCCGCAATGTTCGCCGGGATTGAAACTGTTGCCCGGCGGATTTGTGATGTCAGTCCAAACTTTTCTTCCTTCGGGAATCTCTCAGTAGCTTTGTAGATGTTGAGGACGATATCTACAGATTCTATCCATGTCTGCAGCTTTTCGTGTGGACGCATGTTAGTCACTCCTTTTAGGTGAGGTTTTTGTTTTACCATTTGCCATTTGCTATTTACTATTTACCGCAATGAATTTTACTTAAGACTTAGTATCGGCCAATCGTGATGCAACGCAGTTTGCCGTAGGCGCATGTCGGGATTAACCGCAGCCGGGTGTCCTACTATCGAGAGCATTGGCAGGTCACTCATGCTGTCGGTATAGGCGTAGGAGTCGCTGAGACTGATACCCTCACGCTCAGCGTACACTCGGATCCATGAGGCTTTTGTCGCTGCAGCCATCACCGGGGGCAGTAAACGCCCGGTCGCCAGGCCATTAACGAACTCAAGCCGGTTGGCCACATATTCCGTGATTCCCAGGTGGGCCATCAAATGGTTTATCGACACATCCAGTGCACCGGTCACGACTACCTGGCGCAGGCCGAGACTGCGTGATTTCTCGATCAGCTCGTAAGTGCCTGGAAAGATCGCCGGCTTGAGCACGGCTTCGAACAGTTCCTGAGCGAAGAAGCGTAGCCGGTCTTCTGACTGCCCTTTGTATCGCTTGAAATAGAGGTCATTAAAGACTTTTCTACTATACTGGTCCGTGATGGCGAAGATGGGAAGACTTACGAGCGTGGCGGCGCTTTTCTTAAGACTGCTAATCAGGCCCGGCTGGTTCCTGGCATAAAAGCCCAGCGTGTGAACCAGATTGGTCCTGACCAATGTGCCTTCCAAATCGTAGAAAGCTGCCGCTGCCACACCTATCTCCAAAGTATTCAAGGGAACGATTGCGGGTCGCGCCGCACAAGTTTCCCGTATGAGCGTGCCAATATACCTTATTTCGCATGGTTTTGGGTATCGCCTTAAACGGGTGAAAGCTATGTGTATGGCATGTCTAGACAATTAAGCTCCAATGCAGCTAAAAGAGGCGGAAAACTTGAGAAAACTCCAATCCATAGCCATTGTCTTATTGCTTCAGATGGCGGCGATCGCGACACTCTCTTGCGGAAATCAGCGATCGGAGGCCGAGAAGAGCCTCGGCCAGGCCGATAAAACTGTTGCCGCGGAGAAGACAGCGGAAGCGGACCAGCTTTACTCACAGCGGGAGGACCTTTCGAAGGTGAGACTGGGTGTTGCTTTACTAAGACAGGCTCGGACGGCGGATTACGGGAGTTACGAGGCCGCCTGGAAGCTGGCGCGGATCAGTTACTACCTCGGAGCGCACACTGAGGACGAGCGCGAACGAGACGAGGCTTTTCGGGAAGGCACCGAAGCAGGAAAGACTGCGGTGCAGCTTAGCAGTGAAAAGCCCGAAGGACATTTCTGGCTGGGAGCCAACTATGGTGGGAGTGCAGAACACAGCACGCTGGCTGGTTTATCGAACATCGAAGACATTCGTCGCGAAATGGAAGCTGTGCTGAGGATTGATGAACAGTTTCAGGCTGGAAGCGCTTATCTGGTGCTTGGCCAACTCTACTTAGAAGCGCCGCGGCTCTTCGGCGGTGATTATCGAAAAGCGCTTGAGTATCTGGAGAAGGGTTTGAGGTTTGGAAGCAACAACCCGCTACTTAGGTTACGTTTGGCGGAAGCCTACCATGAGGCGAACAGAGATGCTGAGGCTCGCAAGCAGACTGATGTGCTGCTCAAAATGACTCCCGACCCCGATTACGTGCCGGAATACAAAGAGGCTGCGGACAAGGCAAAGAAGCTACTTGAGAAAATAAACAGGGCTGGTCGGCGGTAGAGACGAGCTGTTTCGACGTTGATGATCATCCCGCCAGCCTTGGTTGCTCCGAGTCGGTGAAAACTCGCGGTGCACGACAAGTCAACACCGAAGGTGTTCGCGAATTGTAGCCCAGGGTTTCCTACCTGGGGTTAGGGACCATCAATAATCTGTCTTAACTCTGAAGGAGTTTGTACGAGTTCCTGCGGCATTCGCCAACACCTTCGGCGTTATTATGTAATTGCCGCTGTGCAGCCCAGGGTAGGAAACCCTGGGCTGCAATTCACGAACGCCTTCGGCGTAACGGCAACGACTCTTCCCACTGCTACTACCACCATCACTGCTTACCGCCCACCCGCTTCAAATCCTCAAGTGTGCGTTTATGTTGTTCGAGTTTCTGACCTGCTTCGGCCAATTTGCCTTGCGAAGTCAGACGTTGGTAATCCTCAAACTCCTGGACAGCTTTATTGATCAACTGCTGTACGTTTTGGTCCGACGAGGGTGACGCTGCCGGTTTCGGTGCGGTTTCATCAACCTTCGTCGGTGCGGCGTCTGGCTGGGGAGGAGTTTTCCCAGCTTCACCAAATAGATGGGTCATCGC
>JACDCK010000177.1 GCA_013817595.1 Pyrinomonadaceae bacterium
GGGAGCGGTAGCGACCGCACTCAACCAACGAGATCACGCTGCGACACGAATTTGAATCATTAGGTTGGATAGAACATCTCTTTGCCACAGTTTTTGCCTATGTGATTGTGGTAGCGAATAATCAATTCGTTAGTTGAGTGCGGTCGCTACCGCTCCCGGTTCTGTATTTAGCAATTCAACGATATGTCGCTTCCAGAGACGTCACTTGCTGATTCGAAGGATCAGAACCAGCCTTCGGATGATGTCTATGATGACGGTTTTCTCCGTGTCGAACACAAGAACTACTATGTCGCCTGCAGCGGCCAGTCAATCAAGCTTCCACGCACGGAGTTCTTGATTTTCTCCCGTTTAGCTCGTTCACCCGAGAGAATAGTGTCGGCCGAGGAGCTATGGGAATACGCGTGGGGAAATGAGAAGCCACTTAACACGGAAAGTCTGCACGTCTATATTTACCGGCTCCGAAGCAAGCTCGTCCCATACAACCTGCGGATAGATACTATGGTCAATGTTGGCTACAGACTACTCCTGGCAGAGGGCTCCCAGCGTCCTTAATAATCCCAACTTTCCGCCCATTGGGAGCAGAGTTCATCTAGAGTTTAGACGAACTTCAGCCGGATGTAACAGTCTCCACTTAGAGTTCAACGGATAAACCAAGCGCCCTTCAGGAGAATCATATGTTCCCAGCCTGGAAAACCCGCCGCTGGACCGCTTTATTCATTGCCACTTCACTGGCGATACTTGGAGTTGCCTGCAACGGCGGAGGCACCCCTTCGGGTACGGCGTCAACTGAATCAGCCGTCATCAAGGTCGACGGTTCAAGTACCGTCTTCCCGGTCACGGAAGCAGTCGCCGAGGAGTTCCAGAAAGAGAAGCAGGGGAAAGTAAACGTGACGGTGGGTATTTCCGGCACCGGCGGCGGCTTCAAGAAATTCGTGCGCGGTGAGATTGATGTTGCTGATGCCTCTCGTCCCATTCTCACCGACGAGATGGCCCAAGCGAAGGCCAACGGCATCGAGTTTCTCGAGCTGCCCGTTGCATTCGATGCACTGACGGTGGTCGTAAACCCGCAAAACAACTGGGTGACTTCCATGACAGTCGCTGAGCTTAAGAAGATCTGGGAACCTGACGCGCAGGGCAAGATCACTCATTGGAACCAGGTTCGTCCCGAGTGGCCCAATGAAAAGATCGCACTCTTTGGCGCCGGAGCCGACTCAGGCACATTTGATTACTTCACCGAGGCGATTGTGGGCAAGGCCAAAGCAAGCCGGGGTGACTACACCGCAAGCGAAGACGACAACGTGCTGGTGCAGGGGATTGAAGGTAACAAGTACGCTCTCGGCTATATCCCTTACGCATATTTTTCGCCGCACAGCAACAGGATGAAGGCTGTCGGAATTGAGTGGGAAAAGAATAAGGTCAAGGGCCCGGTAATGCCCAGCCTAGAGAACGTTCTCGCTGGAAGCTATAACCCGCTGTCGCGTCCCCTGTTCATCTACGTCAGTCGCAAGTCGCTCGATAAGCCCGCGGTAAAAGAGTTCGTGGAGTTCTACCTTAAGAACGTCCGCACCCTTGCCGCCGAAGTAAAATACATGCCACTTCCCGACACCGCTTACCAGATGGCTATGGAGCGGGTTCGCGTCATGCAGACGGGTACAGGCTTTGGTGGAGTCCCCGAAGTCGGGCTTCCGGTGGAAGAGATCCTCAAGCGGCCGCCAAAAGCATAGAGTCTGCGTCAAAACCAGGTCGAATGAAAGAAGGGCGATGATTTGATTGCAGGTGACGCCACCACTCAATACATCAGAACCGGGAGCGGACCGGTGTCCCCAAGCGGGCTGCCCGCTTGGGGTGGTGGTAGCGGTATGTGAAGAGCCCAGTTCCTAAGCACCAAAAGGTGCGAAATGTGAAAGCCTAGGGGCAACGCCCTAGGTTAGGGTCGATTAGTTTTGAAGCGCTGAAGGCGCGAAATTAGGTATTCTCGATCGAAGACTGATTGCGCCGCCTCCAACATCATTTCGCGCCTTCAGCGCTCAGAAGCGCCCACGAGCCCACCTGGGCCGATGGCCCAGGCTTTCACATTTCGCGCCTTTGGCGCTTAGAGCCTGAGTTTTCAAACAGTTTCGGTAGCGACCGGATGCTGGCAATCAACGAACCATATCACGTGTCTCTTACGTCAGTTGTGTCTAGCATCCGGTTGATGTCTAGATTGGAGTTGAACTAACTTCTTGAAAGAGATACCCATCCTTCAGCACCCGGTCGCCGCGGCCGCCGATCAGGGAATCAGTGCTCCTCCTACTGCCGGACCTTCTGCCACGAAACGTCTGTCTCGTCTGAAGGAGCGCTTTATTGAAGCGCTCCTCTTCTTGGCAGCCTTCTCGTCGGTCGCGATCACGGCAGGTATCGTCGGCACTCTCCTCTATGAGTCCTCGAGCTTTTTCGCGAGCGTTTCTCTCAAGGAGTTCCTCACTGGGACGCTCTGGACGCCACTCTTCGCCTCCCCTCGCTTCGGTATCATGCCGCTTGTGGCGGGCACGCTCGTAACAACTGGCGTTGCGCTTGTTGTAGCACTGCCAATCGGTACCGTAGTCGCTATCTACTTGAGCGAGTTCGCTCCCGCGTCAGTACGCGAAATCATCAAGCCGGCTCTGGAGCTTCTCAGCGCTGTGCCGACAGTTGTCTATGGTTATTTTGCGTTACAGTTCATGTCGCCTCTGCTGCAGAAGCTCCTCCCTGGCTTACCTACGTTCAACATGCTAAGCGCCGGCGTGGTTATGGGAATCATGATCATCCCCTACGTTAGTTCCCTAAGCGAAGACGCGATGCGCGCAGTTCCCATGTCGCTCCGTGAGGGTGCATACGCGATGGGTGCGAACCGTATTATCACCGCTTTGAAGGTGGTGTACCCGGCGGCGTTGTCAGGCATTGTTGCGTCTTACATACTCGCGATTTCTCGAGCCATCGGTGAGACGATGATTGTTGCCATCGCAGCCGGGATGCAGCCTAATCTAACGTTCGACCCACGCGAGCCTGCCGCAACTATAACAGCCTTCATCGTCCAGGTTAGCCTCGGTGATCTACCGCACGGAAGCGTCGGATATCAATCGATCTTCGCAGCCGGCGTCACTCTTTTCATCATGACGCTCATTTTCAACATCCTCGGTTACATCCTGCGCAAGCGGTTCAGAGAGGTCTACTGAGTGAGCGACTTCAAGCGCATCATCGCGAAACGCAAGCGCCAGGACTTCGTCTTCAACGTCGTTGGAATAGTCTGTACGCTGGTGGGCATTTTGACTTTAGGAGCGCTCCTCGCCGATCTCTTGATGGACGGGTTGACGCGGCTTAACTGGACGTTTCTCACTTCGTTCCCCTCCCGCTTTGCCGAACGCGCAGGAATTCTGTCCTCATGGGTGGGAACGCTGCTGATCATGGTGGTCACAGCGTTTGCGGCGGTTCCGCTCGGGGTCGCCGCGGGAATTTATCTGGAAGAGTATGCGCGAAAGAACTGGCTGACGAATATAATTGAAATAAATATTGCCAACCTCGCCGGGGTACCGTCGATAATTTACGGGTTGATGGCCCTGGGGCTTCTCGTTTATCAATTCCGGCTGGGCCAGAGTGTCCTGACCGGCGGGTTGACACTCGCGTTCCTAATTCTG
Source organism: Pyrinomonadaceae bacterium (assembly GCA_013817595.1). Taxonomy (GTDB): domain Bacteria; phylum Acidobacteriota; class Blastocatellia; order Pyrinomonadales; family Pyrinomonadaceae; genus PSRF01. The sequence continues at coordinate 3,654 of JACDCK010000177.1, forward strand.
CCCATTGTAATAGTGGCCACGCGCGAAGCCTTACGAACTATTCCTCAGGGTATACGCGAGGCGGCGTACGCGCTCGGCTCTACGAAGTGGCAAGTCGTAAGACATCACCTCCTGCCCTATTCTTTGGGCGGAACGATGACTGGCATTATTATCGCTCTGTCTCGGGCCATCGGTGAGACCGCTCCGCTTATTACCATCGGAGCTCTTACATTTATCGCTTTTCTGCCTCCTCCGCCTTTCGAATCGCAGCCCCCTTTTGTTTCATTTGACTGGTTATGGTCACCATTTTCGGTATTGCCCATACAAATGTTCAATTGGGTTTCGCGTCCCGATCAAGACTTCGTCGTGAACGCGGCCGGGGCTGGATTGGTGCTAATCGTAGTAACTTTGGCGCTCAATGCTGTTGCCATCCTGATTCGCTATCGGGTGCGCAAGCGAATCAAGTGGTGAAGAAATTCCGCAATGAATGCAAGCGTGGAAATGGGAATTGTCCGTCTTGCGAAAATGACTATGAGAGATGAATTTGCTCGCACCCAGGTTAACCAGGAGGTCCTGGATTCGGCTGAGAGCCAACCTTCGGGTTCGCGGCAGATTAAAGCCGAGGTAGAAGGCTTGAACTTCTTTTACGGGAAGCTTCAGGCCCTCAAGAATATCAATATGGTCTTCGGCGCCAATCAGGTTACCGCCATCATTGGCCCTTCTGGTTGCGGAAAGTCTACACTGCTGCGCTGCTTCAATCGGATTCATGATCTTTACCCGGAAACACGATACGAGGGAAAGATCATTCTGCAACCAAGCGGTATCAATTTGATCGGACCGGAAACGGATCCACTGGAAATGCGTATGCGCATGAGCATGGTGTTCCAAAAACCTAACGCCTTTCCGAAGTCAGTCTTTGAAAATGTGGCGTTCGGGCTCCGCTTGAGAGGCATCAACGGTCAGGAACTCAAGGACCACGTTGAACAATCCCTTCGTTCTGCGGCCCTCTGGGACGAAGTTAAGGATCGGTTGCGCGCGTCTGCTTACACTCTTTCAGGCGGCCAGCAGCAGCGTCTTTGTATTGCCCGTGCTCTGGCGACGGAGCCCGAAATGCTTCTGTTCGACGAGCCAACTTCGGCGCTCGATCCGATAGCAACCTCAAAAATAGAAAACCTCATTTTCGATTTGAAGCGGGACGTGACGGTCGTGATCGTGACGCACAACATGCAACAGGCAGCGCGCGTTTCTGATTTCACAGCTTTTATGTATTTGGGCGAGCTCATCGAAGTAGCCCCCACGAAGGAAATGTTTGAAAATCCAGCTATCAAGTTGACCGAAGAATACATCACGGGGCATTTTGGTTAAACTAAACTCCATGTCAGCACAGACGTCAAAACAGGCGGTTTCGAATGCGGCGGCAGTTGTGCAGGCGGACCAGAACCTCGGGGTGGCCAGTCCCTCAGCCAAGATAAGTGTGCGGCATCTCAACTTCCATTACGGCCGCGTGCAAGCGCTATTCGACATCTCCCTGGACATCCCAGAACGGATCGTGACAGCTTTCATCGGCCCTTCCGGCTGCGGCAAGTCGACGTTTTTGCGTGCGCTGAATCGCATGAACGACATCATTCCAATAACGCGAGTCACAGGGGAGGTCTTGATTGACAGCCGCGATATCTACGCGCCAGGAACCGATGTTGTGGAACTGCGGCGGAGAGTAGGAATGGTCTTTCAGAAGTCGAACCCATTTCCCAAGTCAATATTTGACAACGTAGCCTACGGCCTCAGGATCAACCGAATGACTTCAAGCAGAAGTGAGCTTGAAGGGTGTGTTGAACAAGCGCTCAAAGACGCGGTGCTTTGGGAAGAGGTCAAGGATCGTTTGAAACAATCCGCTCTTGGTCTGTCTGGCGGTCAACAGCAGCGGTTATGCATTGCGCGGGCGCTTGCCATTCGTCCCAGTGTAGTCTTGATGGACGAACCTGCCTCGGCATTAGATCCAATGGCCACGGCGAAAATCGAAGAGCTGATTGTTGAACTGAAGCAGCATTACACCATTGTGATCGTTACACACAACATGCAGCAGGCGGCGCGCGTATCCGATACGACGGCATTCTTCCTACTGGGTAAGCTCATCGAGGTGAACGCCACTGAGAAGATGTTTACCAATCCCGACGAGAAGCTGACCGAGGACTACATTACCGGAAGGTTTGGCTGAAACGATTTTTGATTTTTGATTCCCTAGCAGGAAACGAAAGCTTTACTGACAACGTCAGTTATCG
>JACDCK010000016.1 GCA_013817595.1 Pyrinomonadaceae bacterium
CGGCTATTGACTTAAATCCCTTCGGGATTCGAAAACACATCCAATCTGACCTCACGCCCAAGCCGATGACCCACTATTACATCACCTCATTGTGTCAGCTAGTCTTTGGCTTGCGTGATACCCTCGATGACCTTGTCAGCATCAAACAGTCTGCGTTGAAACACGGCGGCGGGCACTTTCAGATTATAGAGCTTGATGCGACTGTTAAGTTCAGTGGCCTTCTCACGAAACTCAGCGACGTTCCTTTCCCACGTGGCGTCATTCGGCGAGACACCTCCGGGCCGATAAATCCTCCAGGCACGGGTCAGTGTCTGGTGCGCGGCTTCGAATGTCGCATCAATATCCTTCCGTTCCTCAATCCACGCCGGGGCGAAGCCGGCATTGCGAAGGAGTTTGTGAACTACGCGTAAATCAGGATCTTCGAATGGATTCTCGCTCAGATCGACTGGCTGTCCCTTTCCCGGCAAATTATCAAACTCGCCGGCTTCGATTGCTTCTCTCAGCGCCTTCTCGGCAAGGGATTCCAAGCGGTTCATAAGCTCACCATAGCCTAGAAGCATTCTAGGTGAATACTTAATTTCAGCGAAGCCCGGGTATTCAGAGCCGCTTAGTGTTTGTTTTCTTTTTTGAAGGCCTCAATCGAACTGAACGCCAACGGCGTACAGATGATTCCTTATGCTATGATCGGCGATGATGCCCCCCCCTCTCAGCCTCGATACAACAATAGACGAACTGTACAAGTACAGAATTGCGCTCCTGGGGCAGACCACATCTCACAAGCTTGCCCTGGCGCTGGCGAGTTACCACAGCAAGAAAGGAGCAGGCGACGCTATTGTTGAAGATCTTCTGACCTATCTCCCCATGAGATACGAGGATCGATCGAACCTCGCCCGCATTCGCGATTTGAAGACGGGGATGGAAGCCTCGCTCGAACTCTTCGTTAAGAATGCCGGGGGTTATCAGGTGGGAAAGAAGCGTGGCTACGGCAAGCCGAGGCTCCTCATCTTTGAAATTGTTGCAACGGACAAAGAGAAGACCGGACGGGACGTCGCCGTCTGGTGGTTTGTTTCCGGGGCTCACGCACGCGACATCGTCGGCTACTACATGAAAAGGCTCACACGACGTACCCGCTTCATTACCTTCGGTAGATGGGAGTGGGATGAGCGGCGCGGGACCTTTGCTCTGCGTCTGCATAAACCTGGCGATGGGCTGGAATTGTTGCCGGCTTTGGAGGGACAGGGTGATGGGGAGGTTGGGAGACGGGAGAAAGCGGCACTCTCGAAAGCGAAAGACACGAATGTAGAAGACTCCGACGATCCTGCTCTGGCGGCCGTTCATGCGGGTCGCCGGGTGCCTGTTTATCGCAAGCTGGGCGACTTCTCTTCCAAACGGATGAGGGAGATTGTCCATGCCACTCTGGAATTGATCAGTGATGAAGAAATTAAGGAGACACTTCCTGCTGAGCTGCGTCGGCGGCAGCGTTTAGTTGGTCGCGCTGACGCCTTTCGTCAGATTCACTTCCCGCCTGAAGATGCGCCACTCGCCGAATACGAAAAAGCTCGCAGCGCCGCTCACCTAAGACTGATCTTTGAAGACTTTTTCTGGCTCGCGCTGGGAATTGGATTAAAACGTGGCCAAAGAATCAGGGAAGCAAAAGGAGCCAGGATAAAGATTGACGTTCAGGTGAAGGAGGCGATCGCTTCCGTGATGCCCTTCAAACTCACGAGCGCTCAGCGAAACGTAGTTAAGCAGATCTTCCAAGACATGCAATCCGACTCCCCCATGAACCGGCTGCTCCAGGGCGACGTCGGCAGTGGCAAGACAATCGTCGCGCTGATCGCAATGATCGCCGCCATGGAAAATGGTTACCAGACGGCTTTGATGGCCCCGACTGAAATTCTTGCCGAGCAACATGCTCGCAACATCAAACGCCTGTTGGCCAGGACGCCTTATCGAGTTGAACTCCTAACGGGCTCTTTGCGCGCCGCGGAGAAGCGTCGGCTGCAAGTCAGTCTGGCCGCAGGCGAGATACACGCCGCCATTGGCACTCACGCTCTGGTTCAGGAGTCGGTCTCGTTTAGCAAGCTGGGCTTGGTTTTAATTGACGAGCAGCACCGCTTTGGCGTTATGCAACGCGCCGAGCTGCGCGCGCGCGGCTTCAACCCAGACGTTCTGGTCATGACCGCCACTCCCATTCCCCGTTCCCTCGCGATGACCGTGTATGGTGACCTCGATGTTTCAGTGATAGATGAGATGCCCCCGGGGAGGGCGCCGATCGAGACCAGGGTTTTTGCCGACAACCCGGACGATCGGCAGGAGGTGAAGCAGCTCATTGCCCGCGAGCTTAGGGCTGGACGACAAATTTATGTTGTCTATCCGTTGGTCGAAGAATCAGAGAAGATGGATCTAAAAGACGCGACGAAGCGTTACGAGTATCTTCGCGATAAGGTCTTTCGTAGATATACGGTGGGTCTGGTTCACGGAAAGATGAAGCCGGCGGAGAAAGACGAGGTCATGCGCCGCTTCGTGGCCGGGGAGATTCAAGTACTAGTCTCCACAACCGTGGTCGAAGTCGGTGTGGACGTAGCCAACGCATCTGTGATGGTAGTAGAGCACGCCGAACGATTCGGACTCTCCCAGCTTCATCAGCTCCGCGGGCGCGTGGGGCGTGGAGCGGAAAAGAGTTACTGCGCGCTGCTGACGTCGGATAAAAGAACCAGCGTCGCAGAAGAGCGTCTGGGCATCATGGAACAGACCAGCGACGGTTTTCTAATCGCCGAAAAGGATCTCGAGATTCGCGGCGCCGGCGAGCTGCTGGGAACCAAACAAGCTGGCCTTCCCGAATTTCGCATCGGGAATCTCTTCCGCGATCAGCAGATACTCGAGCAAGCGCGGAAAGAAGCTGAGTTCTACCTCACCAAGCGCGAAAGATCTGTCGAAACCTCAAAGATGATTCAGCGCGTGCGAGCCGACACGAGATTCGGTCTCGCAGCAGTTGGCTGAACGGGTATCCAAAGAGGTACTTCTTTGGAGTGCGGGGGCAGAGCGAAGCGGCGACCCCGCTTTGGATCGCCCCGGAACGAGGAATTTGGCAACAGAATCTTGAGTGCAAGATCCAAAGCGCCGTCGCCGCTTCGCTCTGCCGGCGCACTCCAAAGTCTTAGTCTGGAAATCGAGAGCTGCTATTGAGAATAATTGCCGGGAAATACCGTGGGCGAAATCTGAAGAGCCCGCCATCCATGCAGGTGCGGCCGACGTCGGATCGGCTGCGCGAGACTCTGTTCAATGTCATAGCTCTACGACTCGAAGGTACCCGTTTTCTTGATCTTTGCGCCGGTTCGGGGGCAGTTGGCATTGAGGCGCTGTCTCGTGGCGCCGCGCACGTCACCTTCGTCGATCGCTCGCGAAAGATGTGCGGCCTGGTTGAATCGAATTTGGACCTGGTTAGAGTTCCGGAAGATGAAACTGAGGTCGTTCAGTCGGAGGCAAAGGAATTTCTACGCAAATCCCTAGCGCGACGAGGAAGAGCGGGACCACCCCCTCACGTGGAACCGTGGGATTTGGTTTACTTCGATCCGCCTTACGCAACCGACTACTTAGGCGTGCTGAAGCTTTTCGGCGAACAGAGGGAGAGTCTGTTGGATGAGGCAGGCTTGCTGGTAGTCGAACATCACCACAAAAAGGACCTACCAGAACAGGTTGGCAACATTAGCCGGCGACGAGTTCTCAAGCAAAGTGACTCAGTGCTGAGTTTCTATGAAGTGGTGACGGTTATTGTTAGAATCTAAACCGTGCTCGTACTCGGAATCGAAACTTCCTGTGATGAGACCGCAGCCGCTGTTGTTTGTGACGGCCGAGAAATCGTGTCCTCTGTAATCGCGTCGCAGATCGCCACACATGAACGCTTCGGTGGAGTAGTGCCTGAGTTGGCCTCCCGCGAACACCTCGACAAAATTGTGCCAATCGTAGAGGAAGCCCTCGCGCTCGCGAACGTGCAGACGCAGAACATCGACGGTATTGCCGTCACCGTTGGTCCAGGCTTGATCGGCTCCCTACTCGTAGGAGTTTCTTATGCCAAGGCAATGGCTTTTGCGTTGCGGAAGCCGCTGGTGGGAGTCAATCACATTGAAGGTCACATCTATTCGGTAGCCTTCGAGAATCCACCTGTCGAATATCCGGCGCTCTCCCTAATCGTTTCCGGCGGCCACACGAATCTTTTCCACATTCCAGAGCCTGGCAAGTATAAGGTTCTCGCGCGCACGCGAGATGACGCAGCGGGCGAGGCTTTTGATAAGGTCGCCAAGATGCTGGGCCTCGGTTATCCCGGTGGGCCCGTCATCGAGAGGCTTGCACGTGAAGGTAATCCCCGCGCGGTGAAGTTCGCAATTCCACGGATGGGTGACGGTCTCCCGGATTTCAGTTTCAGTGGCTTGAAGACCGCCGTTACAAAACACGCGAGGGAAACCGGATTACGGCCGGTCAGCAACGGCGGGGAACCATCGCAAGGAATAAAAGATCTTGCCGCAAGTTTTCAGCGCGTGGTAGTCAGCTCGTTGGTGGGAACGATGGAGCGAGTCGCGAAAGAGTATCGACCGCGGACGCTAATAGTCGCGGGCGGAGTCGCCTGCAACGGAGCATTGAGAGCCGCGTCGTCAGACGCGGCGACGCGCCTGGGCGTGCCTGTCTACTTCCCTTCACCACATCTTTCAACAGACAACGCCGCTATGATTGCTGCCGCGGGAACGGTCAAACTCCAGGCTGGCGAACGCGCCGATCTTGATCTAAATGCCGACGTGACGCTAAGACTGCAGAATATTGATCTGGAAGGCGAAGCGCGGAAGCGCGCTGGTGTACGCTACCGGCTGTGAGCTTAACCAAAGATGTCGCGGACCTTGTCGACCAGTCCGCGGTCTTCCAGATCTTTGCTTTCGACTGTTGCCAATTGCTCCAGCAGCTTTCGCTGTTCGCGCGTCAACGACGTTGGCGTAATGACAGTAGCTGAAACGAACAGATCTCCACGGCCACGCCCTCCCAGCGCCGGCATGCCCTTGCCCTTTAAGCGAAAGACTGTTCCGGTCTGAGTACCCACTGGAATTTTCAGTTTCTTTTCATCGTCTAAAGTCTTGACGGTAATATCCGCACCGAGCGCCGCCTGAGCAAAGGTTATGGGCACAGCGACATATAAATTACTTCCCTGGCGCTCAAACCGCTCATGTTCTGCCACGTGGATTACAACGTACAGATCCCCGGCTGGTCCGCCGTTGGTTCCGGACTCACCTTCCCCTTGCACACGCAATCGAGATCCAGTTTCAACTCCGGCGGGGATCTTTACCTCCATCTGCTTTTCGCGTTCGACACGACCCGATCCCCTACAGTCAGCGCAAGGATTGTTAATAACCCGGCCAACCCCACGACAGGCGTGGCAGGTCCGGGCTACCGAGAAGAAACCCTGTTGATACCGCATCTGTCCGGCGCCACCACAGGTGATGCAGGTTTCCGGTTCGGTTCCGGCTGCTGCTCCGGAGCCTTTGCAAGTCTCACAAATCTCGAGGCGCGGAATTCGCAACTGAGCAGTCATTCCATCAGCGGCTTCTTCCAGAGTGATCTCCAGGTCGTAGCGCAAGTCGGCGCCACGCTGGGCTGATGAACGTCGGGTTCCGCCACGTCCGCCACCGAACACATCGCCAAATCCAAACAGGTCCCCCAAAATATCTTCAATGCCACCAAAACCAGGCGCGCCCCAGCTTGGGCCAGCGCCACTCGACACTCCAGCGTGGCCAAAGCGATCATAGCGCCGGCGCTGCTCCTGATCGGCGAGCACAGAGTAGGCTTCCGCAGCTTCCTTAAACTTTTCTTCGGCGGACGCGTCGTTCGGATTCTTGTCCGGGTGATAACGCATCGCCAGTCGCCGGTAGGCGCTCTTGATTTCTTGATCCTTTGCCGTGCGGCTTAGGCCCAGTACCTCGTAGTAGTCCCGTTTATCCATACTGCGTCTTCTCTAACCTCTCATTTATGATTTCTTATTTGGTGGCTCGCGAAAAGATCTGGGTGGCTTGTTAGTGGGGATCCTCGATCTTATGCGACGCGCTGGCCCGGTGGGATTTATCATCTTACGAATTCACTTCTTTACGGCCACCTTCACCAGCGCGGGTCGAATTAGTTTATCGCCCAGGCGGTAACCACGAGTTATCTCCTGCATAACAGTGTCCGGCTCGTACTCGTCAGTAGACTCCGAGACCACTGCTTCATGAATATGAGGGTCAAAACGCGCGCCCACGGCTGTGATCGGTTTCATACCGAGGCCTTCGAGTACACCGGCGAGCTGTTTGAAGATCAGATCGACTCCACTTAGGAAGTGACGAAACTCATCCGACTCAGTTGATTCAACGTTCGCTTCCACGTCAAGCGCCCGCTTGAGATTATCGAGGACTGGCAGCAGCTTTGCGGCGATCTCCGCGACTGCACGCTCATATGTGTCAGCGCGTTCGCGTTCCACTCTCTTGCGATAGTTTTCAAAATCGGCCTGTCTGCGCGCCAGCCGATCTTTTAGGTCTGCAATCTCAAACTCTACCCTTTTCAACTCGGCTCGAGTTGCGACCAACTCGGCTAATACCGGGCCGCCAAGTTCGCCGGTGTTGGCCTGGGTCGATTGGTACGAAACCTCGTCCTTGTTGATTTCGTCGGAGCTAGATTCAGACGGATCCTCAGCCCTATCCTCGACCGCCTCTACGTCCACGCCGGCAAACTCGTCCGGGATAACGTTCTCATTAGGCCCGTTTTCTTCGCGAGGTTCATTCACAGCCTGAGACTCGCTTGAGATCTCGCTCTCCGGTTCGGTATCTACGAATTCAACCGGAATGTGGTTCCGTCCGCTAGCTTTTTTATTAGGAGACATGGATCTAAAGTTCAAAACTCTTACAGGGGTATCGTTAACGGCCACGGTGTTAATAAAGAAGCGTTTCTTCACCCAGTCGGCGCTCAATCAGCCGAGCCATGTAGTTTACCATAGCCATGATGCGTGAATATTCAATTCTCATCGGTCCGACGACTCCCAGCGTCCCTGGGTTCTCGTTGAAGCCAATTCGGTAGGGGGCAGTAATGAGGGTACAATTGCGCATTGAGGAGGTAGGATGCTCCCTTCCGATCACCACGTTGACGTCACCTCGAAATGCAGGCTGCTCCCGAGAGACACACTCGTTGAGTATTTTAAGCAAACGCGATTTTTCTTCGAAAGTGCGAAACAACTCGCGCATTCTGTTAAGATCGACAAAATCGGGCTTAGTAAGCATGTTGGATGCGCCATCAACATAAACCTCGCTGGCGCTTGACACTTCACCATCCAAGCTCATATCGCAAAGCAAAATAGCGTTACGCAGAAGCCGGTCATACAGGGCCTTTTCTTCTCTCATCAGCTCCAGGATTTCAGCACGAATGGTAATTAGACTCCTACCGCTGAATTCCGTGTTCAAGTAGCGGGCCGTACGCTCCAAATCTTCCTGGGTAAGGTTCTCCTCCAACCGAATGATTTTGTTGTGGATGACGTTGGACGTAGTTACCAGCACTACCAAAATCCGTTTGTCAGATAGTTGAAGAAACTCAATGTGACTTAACCGGTTCTCAGCCAGAGCTGGCGAGATAACAATTCCGACGTTCTCTGAAAGTTCCGAGAGCGCATGGGAAGCCTTTTCCATCAGCCGCTCCGGAGACGAGAAAGATTCAAACCCGGTGGAAGAGAAAACCGCATCGATCGCCTTAAGGTCGGCACGTGAGAGTCGAGCCTCTCCAAGCATATTGTCGACGTAATAACGATAGCCTTTGTCGGTAGGCACTCGGCCGGCTGAGGTGTGCGGCTGTTCCACCAGCCCGGCTTCTTCAAGTTCCGCCATGACATTTCTAATCGTCGCGGAGCTCCAGCCATGACCATGGGCGAACCGATCCGATAGCACCAGGGAGCCAACCGCCTCCCCAGTAACTAAGTGCTCCTTGATTATGGCAGCGAGCACAGCTTGCCCGCGAGAATCAGGGGTGTTCTTTTGTGAGGTTTGAAGATTACTACGACGGGGCATTAAATGTTCATTTAGATGCTATCGGGATGAAGGAACGGAACGTTTGCTCGCCGGAAGGGCACCATTAGCAGCCGACCAACGGAACCGCGGAGCACCCTTCGCAGTATAACGGAATCATCAAGGTGGTGCAAACAGAAGGATTTAGCCGTAACTGAATCTGCGGCCGAGTTCCATTTCTAAAGCTAATTCCACTCCTCACATACATTTAAGTCGCCATCTTTGAAGATTAATCTTACCGGATCCGTAAAGTGCTATAACACTTGGCTTTAGAATCCTGAGTCCACCTTCTCACGTTTTCTCACCCGGGCGCTTAGGTCTATTGGCCGCTTTTACTGGGGTTTTCACTGACTGCTGGAAATCAATTGACGCCCTACAGCGGAGCTACTTAAGATGTTCCAAATTGGAGCTAGGACCGGGCTCGGAGCTCCCAGGTTAATCAAGGGGTTTAAGGGCCCCCCTTCTATCAAAGTGGAAATCTCTGAATCAGGCTGAGCCTGGCAAAATTCGTAGGAGCAGGGGCGATGAATGAAGTCAAAAAGTTTTTTGCAGACGCATTTCGCCATCTGGGAAACAATCGTCCCGTGCCTGAGATTGAGGTTCGCTTTTATCCCTATGCTGGATTACATCACACCATCAGGGTGCGCTCGGGACGGGTGTATGTTCGCTTGTCCGATATATGCAAGGGTGCTTCGCCAGACGTCTTACGCGCACTCGCTTGCGTCCTCGTCGCCAGATTGTTAGGGAAAAGAATTCCAGACGTACACAAACGGGTCTACCAGGACTACTCCGTAACATCGGAGGTCATGCGTTCCTCTGACCTGGCTCGTCGCCGCCGTGGCCGTAAGTTGATTTCCTCAGCTCAGGGTGAGGCTTATAACCTGGAAAAGATGTTTACTAAACTTAACAAACGTTATTTCGACGCAGGGTTGGCAAAAGCGACACTTACATGGTCACAGCGTCGAACTCGCAATATTCTGGGCCATCACGATCGCGTTTACGACACAATCACTGTTAGCAAGACGCTCGATTCACTCGAAGTCCCCGAATGGTTCGTTGAGTTTATTCTTTATCATGAAATGCTTCATATCAAACACCCAGCGCGGCTAATCAACGGCCGACGCTATTATCACACCAGTGCTTTTCGCCAGGATGAGCGTCGCTTTCCCCATTACAGCGACGCCCAGAAATGGCTCGAACGGGTAGCTCGTCAGCGAAGGGTCCCGCGCGCTCGCGCGGCTTAGCTCTTTTTGGAACCTCACCGACGGCGAGACGTTAAGCAAAAGTGAGGTAGGTGGGCTCCTCAAAAAGGCGGCTGATCCGAACTGATAAGGTTCGGTGAAGCCGTCTTTGTCTGTCACTTCGGGCGCGCGCCATCAGTGCCCGCCATACTCGGCCACAGAACCGAGGAGGGGTAGCGACCGGGTAAGGATCAGGAATCACTCATACCTGGTGGAACCTATTTTTGTCGCTTGACTCCAGCTAGACTTAACCCGGTCGCTACCGCTCCTTCTTAGAAACATGTCCAAAAAGTCCTTATTTTCGCCATTGGCAAGTTTCATCTCGTTATCTGCTTGTCGCAGACGAGCAAAGCTACTCGGTTCTGTATTGAAATTCACCGAATCCGACATACCCAAACATCAACCTGGAACAGACGAAATCTGCGCGATCTCAGCAACCAAGCATCCAGTGGGCTGTGCTGTGCCGATATTTTTGGGGTATTCTTGCCGCCAGAATAATTTCAGTAGTCCGTGGATCAACGACAAGGGGGAAGTGCCGTGTTCATTCCGCTTATTTTCCTCATCTGCTTTAACGCGACAGTCTGTCCGCGGGAAGTTAACCAACAACCAGCTTCGCAAGCGCGCTCGGCAGAGCATTTATCGCTGACTGGCGTCTATCGAATCGACATTCCTGCGAGCGACAAACTCTATTCAGTCGTAGCAGGCGCCTCTAGTAATGTTCCGTTGGGCGAACAACAACGTTTCTTCATAGATTTGGCAGTAAGACTCACCCCTCCTGATCTACTTGCAATAGAACAGCAGGGGACACGCATCAGCTTCGGCTCGTCGCGCGCTCCGCGAATGAGCTTCGTAGCGGACGGTGTGGCCCGCAACACACGCGCTCCGGATGGTCATTTCATTCGTGTTCAGTTTTCTGTTGAGAATGAACGACTTGTTTTTACTTCTGCCGGCAGAACAGAAGACAACTTCACGGTCATTTTTGAGTCCATTGATAACGGCAAACGGCTGCTGGTGGTGCGACGCATAGCGGCGAAGGCGTTGGATCAGCCGTTGGTTATTCGAACTATCTACAACAAAATTTCCGATGTTGCGCGCTGGGAACTTTACGGTGAAACACAAGTAGCTACCTCCGCTGTGACATCGCCAAGGCCGAAACCCGACGACGCCCGGGAGGGAATCTACACATCCGCTGTTGACGTGTTGCGCAAAGCCCTCGACGATTGGATAGCCGCTACTAACAACCGCGACATCGACGAACAGATGTCGTTCTATGTCCCGCGATTGAAAGCTTACTACCTGACTCGTAACACTTCGCGAGCTTCTGTGCGTGACGAAAAGGCGCGCGTGTTTGCGACCGCGAGTCTCATCGACATTCGGGCGGAGGAACCGGAAATCATATTTCAGGACGGCGGACGCACAGCCGTCATGCGCTACCGCAAAAAATATCGGATAGAGAATGGACGGCAGAGCCGCCGCGGCGAAGTGATCCAGGAACTCAGGTGGCAGCGCGTAGGACAGGAGTGGCGCCTCTTCTCGGAGCGCGACATTAAGGTTTTATGACGACGTGAGTCGCGCCGAGGCGGTCTGATCTGCGGCGGCTCTCAGCGAGTTGTCGGAACAGCGAGGGCAGCGTCCCGGTCTCAAATCGGACAAGCGACGGTTCGGTCGCTACCGCTCGCGGTCCTGACAGGCGACATTAGAGTTGACTTAGGGCTGTAAGGGCCAGAAGATCGGCACCAACCAGATAACAATCGCAAACACAACGATTGTCAGGATCGAGCCTACTCTCACAAAGTCAAAAAAACGGTAACGTCCCGGTGTGTAAACCAAAACGCAGGCAGGCTCAAGGGGCGTTAGGAAGGAACAGGAGGCGGCATACGTTACCGCCACTGCAAAAGCCCTTGGGTTTAAGCCCAAGGCGAGGGCAGACTTCACTGCAATCGGCAGCATGACGAGAGCAGCAGCCTGGTTTGACATCGGCTGCGTAAGCGCAACCGTCATGATGAAGAATCCACCCAGAACTGCGAGCGGGCCGTACTGACCGGTGCCCCGGACGATGAGATCGGCAAGGTATTGATCGGCACCAGTCTTTTCCATTGCCAGCCCAAAACTGATCATGCAGGCAATAAGAACAATCAACCGCCATTCGATCATCTCGTAAAGTTCCGATGTCCGCAGGGACCGGCTGGCAAGAAGAATCAATACCCCAAGAAGGACGGCGATAGGCAATGGCACGAAGTGTGTCACCGAGAAAAATAGAAATACTCCGAAGGCCAGCAATGCCCATCGTCTTTTTGACGGGCGCGCCTGCCGTTCAGAAATCTCTTCCAGCAGCAAGATCTGGTCATCCGCGGCGATACCTTCAACATGCTCGCGGTTCCCCTGTAATAGCAGCACATCACCGAACCGCAGCCTTACGGTGCTGATCTTCGAAAGCAGATTTACTCCATGGCGGTTAATGGCTAATACAACAAGTTGGTAACGCTTGCGAAAATCGAGACGTTTTAGACTACGACCAATGAAATCGGAGCCGCGCGGCACCATGGCCTCGAAAAGTTCTACATCACTTCCTTCCAGGAGCGCATCGCTCAAACTAAAATCCGCCTTAATATCAATGCCCGCTTCGCTCTTTACTCTGAGAATGTCTTCTACACGGCCCTGAACCAACAACAGATCGTCAGTCTTAATTTGCTCGTGAGGGTGGGGTGCAATCCTGTACTGCTGGGCGCCCCGCAGAATCCCTAATACAGCCAGATCAAGATCGTCGCTTATACGGGCCTCACCGAGTGTCTTACCAATCAGTGGTGAGTCATCTAACACTATTACTTCTGTCATGTACTGCCGCACGTGGTATTGCTCGGTGAGAGACTGAGCCGAATCACGTCTGGGCAAGAGGCGGAGGCCGACCAGCAACATATAAAGCATGCCGACGCCAACGATTGGCACACCAACTTTGGTCAGCTCGAACATTGAAAACGGTTCCATACCGTAGCGGGGTAAAGCGCCACTGACCGCAAGATTGGTGGATGTTCCTATTAGAGTGCAGGTGCCGCCGAGGATGGCACCGAAAGCGAGAGGCATCAGTAGTTTTGAAGGGCTGATATTTCTCCGGGCGCCAATTCCTAACACCACTGGAAGAAACATCGCCGTCGTAGTTGTGTTTTTCATGACAGCGGCAGAAAGGGCTGCGGCAACCATGATCAGCGCTGTAATGCGAAACTCACTGTCCCCTCCGAATCGGTGCAAACGTCTGCCAACCACATCGACCACGCCCGTCTTTGCAAGTCCTCCAGTCAAGACAAATAGGCCCGCGACTGTGATTACTATGTCATTGCCAAAACCAGCAAAGGCCTCGCTCGCAGAGAGTGTGTTGGTGATCACTAGAGCGACCACTAGCAATATCGAGACGATGTCTATGGGAATTCGCTCAGTGCCAAAAAGAACGAGCGCGACGAGCAGCAAAGCTAGAACAATGGCAACCTGACTGGTCATTCTAAATATGAACTGGGGTGAGAGTAATCGCGCCCGACCTAACGTTTCGGCAAAGGTTTTTAGACCTGATCGGCCGAATTGGCCGGTTAGTCTAACCTCTCTCCTTATTACTTTCTTATCCTACTTGCACTCCGTCGCACCTTGAAATTAAACGACACACTTCTGAGAGCGTGCGGGCCTTGGGTTAGCAATGTACATGCCCAACCTGGAAGAAACTAAGACCCCCTCCTAGTCATTTGCTCCAACATATAGTCCGTTACGACTTTTGAAGCCGTCCGTTGCTGGCCACTATCCGGCTGCTTTTCATCTCCGGCGTGGCCCGACACACTTCGCACACTTACAGCCGATCGGCTTGATATGAACGTCAAAATACTCTTTGCCGTAGTTGTAGCTCAGTTCCTCCCCAGCTTTGATTGCTCTCTTTGACCATATCCACACGCGGCGACCAGAAATTATTGCTTCGGCATTCGGTCTGCACGAATGGTTTATGTAGCGAGCGAGATTGCTGCGTGGCGTGCCGTCAACAGACCACTTAGAATTGACGCCAAAGAAGTACTTGCCAGTGGGCCTCTTATCTACCTCCCCGTTTGAGATGAGTGGGCCAGTGTACTCGATAATCCGCGTTCCGGCTGGGATTGGTTCTAAGGCAAATAAACCTAATCCATGCGCGGTGCGCTTGATGACGTAACGCCCCTTGCCCTTGGTCTTTGATCTGATCAATTTCGCTGTATTCATATCCTGAAAGATTTTTCAGCAGCCTGCTAGATGAATAGTTTACTTCAAGCTCAACGCCTGCGCCTGGACCGCCGCGTCCAGCAATCCAACCACATCTTGCAGACTGACGGTGCCGTAGTACCATGAACCGGCCGCAGCCGCTTCCGCGTAGACGGCTTTGTAAATGTCGTAGTAGCTGCGTTGGCCGTCGACGAAGTTGAAAACCTCATCGCTCATCAGGCCGTGGAGGTTGCTGCGAAAGCGCACCTTGTTGCGGTTGTCGAAATAGTCTTTGATCGAAGCGACGTTGCGAGGGGTCTTCTTCATCGCCGCGGATTCCTCCAGGCTGAATTTGACCGCCGTGGGAGGCGCGCCGCGCAACTGGGCATAGTAAGTTTCGAGGTCGACCCTCAACTGCACGCCATTTCGTTTCATGTTGGCATTTAGTTCATTGAGCGACACGGTTGCTTTGCTCCCGGGCGCAGTGAAAACCCGGACGGTGTTAAGCGCGTGGTGCTCGCGCAAGACGCCCTGTTCGATTACGTAGTTCGCCTCTTTCCAGTTATCGCCCGCGGCACTTCCCTCCTTCAACATGCTCATTGCTACTCGCAGATCGTTGGCCAGCCGTTTTGTGCCCTGCGCGTAAGTTTCGGCGGCGAGAGTTGGCACGTCGTTCTCGGTAGCCTTTGAAAGGAAATAAGCGATGGAGCCAATCAGGAAGTTGTTGCGCCGCAGTTGGGTTTGATCGATCTTGTCGATGTCGTCGTCGGACGAGTGAATGTAGTCATCGTCCCAATTTATCAAGGCCACGGCGGGCGTGTTGATGGGACCATCCAGAAAAGTCATATGGTCGGATGAACCAAACCAGGGCACAAAGCGCGCGTTGTAGCCTTGCCGTGAACCGCGTGTCGAATAGAGCGGCCGCGTGTGCGGGCGTGGCAACCCGCCCTGTCGACTGGCAGCGAGAAAAGCGTTATTAGTATTGATGAGATAGGTGCCTACAGATTCAAAGATCGCGTCGAGGTAAGACGTGCGCGAGTGGGGCGCGAAAATGAGGTGCTGGACGCGACTACCTAAAGCCTGGTCAGCGCCGGTCATGTCCTGATGCACGTTTGCGAGAAACTTCTTCGGTTCGTCGGGATGGTCTTGAAAGTAGCGATACTCTGAATAGATCTCGTCAGTCCACCAAAACCGAAGGTCGCGGGCTGGGCGCGCCATCTTACCCTCGCTGATCAGTTTGTTGAAGGTGCGCGCCAGTTCCAGCAGATTGCCGCACCCACTGCCGTCGTCGTTGGCCGAACCCTGCTCCTCTTGCAGGTGCGCCGTGAGAATTATCTGCTGATCGTGTACGGAGCTTCCCCGAATCCATCCCTCAACGAAGCCGGTACGGCCAGGCGCTGGGGTGATCTCGGTGTCAACTTTTGCTTTCAGCACGATGCGTCCACCCTTGGTGCGCTTGCCCGTGCTGAAGAGATCCTGCATGGAATCGGTCGCGAGGATGCGGCGGAGAGTATCGCCTTTGCGTGGCGGCAGGGCGAAGGCGAAAGTTCCTTTCTTGCCTTCCGGCGGCGTCCCACCAATGCGTGTCCACGCGATTTGATCGGGGAAGTCCAGCGGGCTTTTGCTTTCGGCCGTATTGTAGCTAACGACCCCAACCGCACCGCGAGCGTAGACGGCGTTTTGAACCGCGGTTCCAGGGTTTGCGCTGGTCAAAACGATTTTGCCTGTCACGTCGAGGCCTTTCAGACTTTCGGTCGAGGCATCTCCTATGTAAACGAGTCCTGCGGTTACGTCTGCATCGTGGCTGCCGTCGGCGAGGTAGACAGCATGCTCGCCAATGTCTGCGAGCTTGAGTTCGACCGGTTCAACCATCCAGAGTTCCGCGCTACGTGCGGTGTAATTAACTCCAGGCAGAGGTTGTTCAATGAACCGGACGTCTGTCAGTCCGGCCTCTTTCGCAGCTTTCACGACGTACTCGGCTGCTTTGAAGTAGCCTTCCATCCCAGAGTCGCGATGCCAGTGTGAGAGCCAACGGATGTGTTCAAAGGCGCGGTCGCCGGAGATTTCGTTGGAGAGCATGCGAATCTCACCGTCAGAGAGAAAAGGCGTAGTTTGCGCCTGGCAAAGCGATCCCAAGGGCGACAGTGTCAGAACGCACAACAAAAATATGCCGGCAAGTTTTCTTTTCAACATAGCTGTCCTTTCAAACTTTTCGATTAAGATTGAGCCCGATTTCACGCACTTGCTAATTTCCACGCGTAGCCAATCTGAACAATGATTGGGACACCGATCCACGAAACTACACAACCAACACGAAATGGGTATTAGTGTCATTTCGTGGGAATTCGTGGATCGTTTTTGACTTCTATTTTGGGTGCAGGCTGGTCATCCAGAATTGCATCGCGTACGGCCAGTCGGTCGGAAGCGGGGAGCTGCCGATATTCCTCGACGACCTGATGGACGACGCTGTCGGTTTCGTCTTTCCCTGCGAAAGCCAGCAGAATCAAACCGGCGACGTAGAGCGTAAGCGTGAAGAAAGAGATGTAGCCCGTGGCCGGCGCGAACGTCGGTGCATCAAGCGTGCCGAGCGAGACACCCTGTAACAGCGTCCCTGCCACACGCCTTAGCCAACCGCCTTCTGTACTGTAGAGACTCGCCAGCAACATGTGCTTGAGGACGAACGCGGTCCCAAACAGTATCGCGAGGCTGCGCAATAGTCGGCGCGGGTCAAAAGACGAGAACTGATTGTTCCAAAGCGTCCATAGAAAAAAGAACGAAAACAACCAGTGAAGCAAGCCGCCCTCAGGAAGTACAGAGTTGAACGCCTGGGCCGAGGCGAAGAAGAGTGTGAGAAGCATCCAGATGTGGGCAACATTCGTAAGAGGCGGAAGCTCGGTCCCGACCCATTGGTGAAATCTAATCAGGCGGCCACGTACGAGGAGAAGCACCAAGAGAACCGCGAGCAAGAGCGTGACCAGGGGCGGCGCGACGAAAATGAAAGCTCGGTTCTCGGCACCAACGCGCAGCCCGCCCAGCAGCGCCACCGTCAGAAAGAACATTGGTAGCACGACAAAGTCCACGAGCGCGCGATTCCTGGAACGATCAGTCGCGGTCATCTTCTCTCAAATCACTCAGTACTTAGTCGTCAGTGGGCAGTTGTCGGTTGTCAGTTGATCTTCGACCGTACTGGCAATTGGCAATCGGCAATCGGCAATTGCCAATCCTCAACTCTTACTTCCTCGTGCGTAGCACCTTAAGTGGATTGACGTCGCTCCAGCTCCGTTCCGTGCCTTGCTCTAATTCGGCCTTCAACTCCGCAGCGGTGTGCATGCGCAAGTTTGGGTCATCCACGGTAAGCGGGCTGGCTGATGCAAGAGCGATAGCTTGATTAACTGCCTCGAGACCTTGCTTGAGCAATTGCTGGTCGTAATAAACACGGCCCCAGCCTTCACGGTAAAACGAATAAGCGATATAGAACTGTGTGCGCGCATCACCTCGCGCTGGATCTGCGCGCTGCCATTCGTCACGCGCCGCACGAAACTGTTCCCGCCGGAAGAGATCAAGCGCGGAATTAAACTTCTCCTGATTAACCTGGTAAGTGCCGGCAGCGAGCTCGGCGCTGGTCGCCACTTCTTTGAAGGTGCGCGGCTCGACGGCGTAAATCCAGACGATGAGCGCAGCGTAAGCGATGGTTAAGGCGAGGCCGGCGACCTGAATAATCTTGGATTTCATTCGTTTGCTTCGAAGCTAGAGGATGCT
Organism: Pyrinomonadaceae bacterium; assembly: GCA_013817595.1. Lineage (GTDB taxonomy): Bacteria > Acidobacteriota > Blastocatellia > Pyrinomonadales > Pyrinomonadaceae > PSRF01. The sequence goes on from JACDCK010000016.1 coordinate 17,270, forward strand.
TGCGGGTTGTGTCAATGGATGGCTGGGTACTGGTGGTGTCCTGATTTCATTTTTCCTTTGCGCTTATGTGTTCTGCGACGCAAGACAGCAGTTTCTTGCTGTTTGAGCGATTTTCGACCGACCTAAAGCGATCCACTAAATCACACGAATCAACACGAAATCTTGTTAGTGTTATTTCGTTATTTGCTCCCAAGCAGAGTGTAATACCTAATGCATCTTAAACGGGCCACCATGCGGCTCCGGTTCTAAATCAAGGCGGCTGGAATCCTGGACCACCTCATGCATCTCCAACACGTTCGACTGTGAAAATGCTTCCTTCGGCAGCGTGCCAGACTGCGCGTGTCCTTTCACAAATGCGTCAGAACGCACCCAGTTGAGGAAGTCCTGGCGGCTATTCCAGGTGGTGAAAACCACATACGGGTCGCCTTCGTTGACCGGGCGCAGTACCTGATTGGAAATAAATCCAGGCATTTGGTCCACCAGCCCCGCACGGTCACGAAACCTCTGCTCGAAGGCCTCAGTATATTCCTGCGTGACGTAGATCCGATTAGCGACAGTTATCATTACGGTGTTCCCCTCTGTTTCTTTTGTCGCATGATAGCACCTCGCCCTGCTCAATCATCCGGCGACGGCTTCGAGCGCAATCGCTTGGTCTGTGAGCGGCGCGCTTTCTCTTCAAGCGTTCGGTTCTTTGCGCTTCGCGGTACGCGCGTGGGCACACGTTTGGCGGGTCGGTGGTTCAATTGCTCAATCTTCTTGCGGAGCTT
>JACDCK010000017.1 GCA_013817595.1 Pyrinomonadaceae bacterium
CTGCTACTCCTTGTCGCAGCCGCTTCTGCGCTGAACGTTGCTTCTCAGTCTGGAAGAAGAATCACCACTCCGAGGCCCACGCAAACAGGCCCCATACAACCACCACTCAACCCGGAGCCTGAGCTCAGCTCGCCCGTCGCGCCGTCGGGGTTGCTTTTCCTGCCTGAGAATCTTCGCGAGCGGCAAATTAAGTCCCTCAACAGTGGCAGCTTCCGCTTCGCGGACTTCCACGGCAAAGTCGTAGTAATAAACCTCTGGGCCTCCTGGTGCGGTCCCTGCCGTATGGAAGTTCCGGAGTATGAGAAAGTTCGTAAGGCTTATCCAGGACGCGACGTGGAGTTCATAGGATTAACGACGGAAGACCCGCGTACTTCCTCTGACCGTGTGAATAAATTCTTGCGCGATATCAGTTTCGGCTTCCGCCTTGGCTGGGCCGACCGTGAGACCGCGCGCACGTTGATGAACGGCAGGAACTCGATCCCTCAGACGTTGGTGATCGACGCTGACGGACGTGTCGTCAACCATTGGAGCGGCTACTCGCCTGGACAGAGTGGAAACAAGTTAAAGCAGACGATTGATCAGGCCCTGCAGACAGCACGGCGGACGTGAATCGCGTCAGCGGTTTCGGACCAGTTCCATTTCAAATGCCGCTCCGTTTCAATTCGCTACACGGAACGGAGTGACGTGGTGTAGGCGAGCGGTAGTGTGGACAGGGGTGAACAAGGCGGCTGGCGTGGGAGAACCGGTAGATGAGGAGATTGCGATTTCAGTAAGGGGGTGAAGGTCCTCTTTAGCGGACTGTTAAAGGAAACATCGATGAAGCAAGAATTCTCAACCTTGTTTGCATCAACGCCGTCTTCTTCACGATGTCGCTTTCAATTTGCGCTCACTCCCAACTCGGCTTGCCTTCGAAATGAAAGCTCGCCTACGTCGATACTTCAGCGCTTCAGTCGGCTTCATCAGACGCAATGTCAACCGTGCATGCAAAAACCCCAGACACGCGCGGCGGCGCCATCTTCGTTTTCCATACCGATGAGTTCTGGCTAAACCTACACCACTTCCTTTACGTCCTGGGGCGCGCCGAAAACAAGGAAAGGGATACCTCGCGTGAGGCGGTAGCGGGGGCACCAGGTGATCAGGAACGCGGCTTCGAGAAGCTGAGCGCGAAAGAGCAAACGATCTGGCGTGAAGCCGTTGCCTCGTATGCGGCGCGGCCGAGTAAAAAGGATATTGTTTTTGACGATCCGCTGCCCGCACTCACCAATGCTTTAGCGCGTGCAGGTGATTCAAGGTCGCTGACCGGATCAAAAGTCGATCCGGCATAGCGGCAATTCTTCAGCGCGCAGCGCCAATCTACCGGAAGGCGTGGTGGAAGAAGCATCACGACGCAAACCGGAACTGGCAAAGGGTCATTCAGTCACTCGTCGATCGACATGGTGCGACTGTTCTCGCTTTCATTACCAACACGTACAAGTTGCAGTGGCCGGCGGCGGGGTTTCCGGTACACGTATCGGCCTGGAAAAAACATTTTTCGGCTGCTATGATGAACCTCGGTATCCCCAAGCACACAACGTCCCCCCGGGTAGGTCCCTACAGTATCAATTAATGCACCAGTCAAATGAACGAGGATATCAGGATGAAAAAAACCTCTCTTAGCCTTCTAGCTCTACTACTGTGCGTGCAGTTCGCCGCTGCGCAGAAAGTGCCGGTGCAGGAAATGGTCCTGGACAACGGGATGCGCCTGCTGCTGGTACCACGCAAGGGCGATCCAAACGTGGCCGCCGGCTGGGTGGCTCGCGTCGGTTCGGTAAATGAACGTCCAGGTATCACCGGCCTCTCGCATCTCTTCGAGCACATGATGTTTAAGGGCACGCACGCCGTGGGCACGAAAAACATCGACGAGAATTTGAAACTCATAAAGGAAATGGACACCGTGCGCGTCGAACTCCGTCAGGAGGAGCAGACGCTCATCCGCAAGGCGCGGCTCGGCGAAATTTCCGACAACAAAGACCCGAAGTATCGTTCGCAGCGCCACAAGGAATTACTCGCTAGATTTAACGAGCTGACCAAACGAGAAAAAGACTTAATGGTCAAGGACGAGTTCGACCGTATCTACACCACAGCGGGCGGTTCCGGCATGAACGCCGGCACCAGCACCGATTTCACCGTCTATTTCATTAACGTCCCGGCTAACAAGCTCGAACTCTGGTTCTGGATGGAATCAGATCGTTTGCGCAATCCCGTCTTCCGCGAGTTTTATTCCGAGCGCGATGTGGTCCACGAAGAACGGCGTCTGCGCACCGATAGCACGCCGACCGGCAAGTTTAATGAACAATACGAGTCGATGTTTTGGCAGTCGTCACCATATGGTTGGCCCGTCGTCGGCTGGCCCAGCGATCTCGAAGGCATCACGCGCGAAGAGGCGCTCGACTATTTTGCCGTCAACTACGCACCCAACAATCTGACCGCTTGCCTGGTCGGCGACGTCGATCCGGTGCGTGCCAAAGAACTCGCTCAGCAATACTTCGGGCGTCTGCCGCGCGGACCTCGCTCGCCCGAGCCTGTACGCACAAGCGAGATGCCACAACTCGCGGAGAAGCGCATGGTGGCCTGGGCCGAGACCGTCCCGCAGGTGCGTGTTCGTTATCACACCGTTGCGGAAGGACATGCCGATGATTTCACGTTGGACATCCTGGCCAGCTTGCTCAGCGGCCGCACCGGACGGCTCTACAAGTCGCTCGTGTTGCAACAATCAGTCGCCAACAGCGCGGGTGCCGGGCAGGACGGACGCAAGTACGAAGGGCTGTTCGAGTTAAACGGAGTCGCCAAACCCGGCAAAACCCCGGAGGAAGTGGAGCAAGCGCTTTACAAAGAGATCGAACGGATGCAGAAGGAGTTGGTTGACGCAAACGAGTTGCAGAAGGTGAAGAACCAGTATGCCGCCAACAACTTTCGCGGGATCCAATCAAACTTCGGGCTGATGGTCCAACTCCTCTTGCGCGACAACAACCGCGGCTGGGAAACAATCAATACCGACCCCGCGCGCCACCAGGCCGTGACGCCGGAAGACATCCGTCGCGTAGCCAATACTCACTTCAAACCTGAGAATCGCACCATCGCCATCTACTACACGAAGAAAAAGGCTGACGGCGCCGTGGACGATCCGGCGCTAGCCGGCTTGACTGATCAGGAGAAGATCCAAATCGGTCAGATGAAAGGGATGCTCTCACAGGCGAAAGCCGAACAAATTAAAATGATGCTTTCCCGGTTTGAACAACAAGCGAGCTCAGCTCCAGCCGATAAACAGAATTTCTTCAAGGTGGTCAAGAAGATGCTGGAAGATCGCCTCAAGCAACTCGAGGGAGGTAATCAGTAATTATGAGACCCTGCATGAGGAATCAACAGAGGAATCTAAGGCCACTTTCCGGACTTCTGGCCCTGGTCCTGCTGGCGCTGTCGCCAACAAGCGTGCTGGCCCAGACGCAGCAAATTCCCGCGCACCCGCGCGAGTTGAAATACACGACGCTGACTTACACGCCGCCGAAGCGTGACCAGTATCGGCATGTGCTATCCAACGGCGTGGTTGCTTATTTCGTCGAAGATCACGACCTGCCGCTGGTGAACATCTCGACCCTCGTCCGTACCGGCTCATATCTCGACCCGGCCGGCAAAGAGGGACTCGCCGCGCTTACCGGTACCCAGATGCGCGTTGGAGGCACGACCTCGAAGTCCGCTGACGAGTTTGACGAAGCCGCCGATTTTTTGGCCGCAAACATCACAAACTTTATCGGCCCGACCCAGGGCAACGCTAACCTTAATCTGCTGGCCAAGGACGTCGATCAAGGCCTGGCGCTTTATTTCGACATGCTCAGGAACCCACGATTCCAGGAGGATCGTATCAAGCTTGCCAAAAGTCAGATGCTTCAGAATATGGAGCGGCGTAACGATCGCACCGACGCCATCGAGGGCCGCGAATGGTCCCGGTTGATGTACGGCACTGATCACTTCTCGACGAAAGAGACAACCAAAGCATCGATCGACGGCATCACGCGCGAAGACATGATCGCCTTCCATCAGAGATACTACCAACCTGCCGGCTTCATCTTCGCCGTCTCCGGCGATTTCAATACGAAGGAGATGCTGGCCAAACTGGAAGCGGCGACGAAGGGCTGGCCCGTCAACAAGCAGGCCGTCCCCTCAGTTCCCAAACCGGTGAATACACTCGTGGCCGGCGTCTATACAGTGCACAAGGCAGACGTGAATCAGGGTCGCGTAAGCATAGGGCACGCCGGCGCACTGCGGGATTCGCCGGACTCGTACGCGCTTGAGATCATGAACGACATCCTCGGCGGTGGTGGTTTCACCTCGCGCATCATGTCGCGCGTGCGCTCGGACGAGGGACTCGCCTACAGCGCGGGTTCAAGCTTCGGGCTTGGCGTTTACTACCCGGGCAACTTCCGTGCGTCATTCCAGTCGAAAAACCCTACCGCATCGCAGGCCATCGACATCGTCATGGAAGAGATCAACCGCGTGCGTGCAACCAAGGTAACGGACGAAGAACTCGAAACCGCGAAGAACTCGGCCATCGAGGTTTTCCCGCGCATCTTCGCAACCGCGGCGCAGGTAGCCAGCACCTTCGCGCAAGACGAGTATACGAAGCGCCCGGCTGACTACTGGACGACCTATCGCGATCGCATCCGGGCCATCACGGCTGATGACGTGCAGCGTGTGGCGCAGAAATACCTCCAGCCGGACAAACTGGTAGTGCTCGTCGTTGGCAATATTGACGAGATTGGCAAAGGCAATCCCGACAAGCCGCAATATTCGCTCTTGAAGATTGCGAAGGACGGGCAGATTCGGCGCATCCCCTTGCCCGATCCTTTAACGATGGTCTATCCGAGCAATCCATAAGGCGCGTCTCGGTGGGAACGAAGTTATTCTTTGAGATGACCTTCGCCAAAGGTTGCGTCAAAAAGGCGCGATGCCGCGTCAAAGCAGAAGCGGGAGCGGTAGAGACAGAGTGAAACCCAATTCTGCAGACTTGGCTACACAAACGTACACACATCCTCAAGTCTCTTCCTCTTGATGTCAGGCACAACCGCGTCTTCGGCTGGATAGCCGACTACCAACACCAGAAACGGAGTTTCATTGCTAGGTCTTCTCAATATCTCATTCAAAAACTTCATGGGACTTGGCGTGTGCGTGAGCGAAACAAGGCCCACCTGTTGGATCGCCGTGATTAGTAAGCCGGTTGCTATTCCCACCGACTCTTTCGGGTAGTAATGCTTAACCTGCCCACCAGTCGGCAACCTTCCATAGCGTTCTTCAAATATCGCTATCAGATACGGAGCTATCTCCAGAAATGGCTTGTGCTCGTCTGTCCCCAGAGGCGCGAGAGCCTCTAGCCACTCTTTAGGCGCACGCTTGTTGTAGAACTCTTTCTCCTCTTCCTCGGCAGCCACTCTGATTTGGCGCTTCACGGATGGATCGGTGACGACTACAAAGTGCCAGGGCTGAAGATTGGCGCCACTCGGCGCTGTTGCTGCCGCAAGGATACACTGCTCTATGATCTCACGAGAAATAGGACGATCGGAGAACTGACGCACAGTACGTCTGCTTCGCATCTGTTCATAAAATGAAACTGCACGCTGTCTCATTTCATCAATGTGATACTCATGATAGTCCGTAAGCGCGATGAATTTCGGTGATGACACCCCCGACTCCTTTCAGGCAGGTTGGCAATTCTCCATGATCGCGGCAGCTTACTTCAACGCATTAACCGCCGCGCGGATTTCATCATTGGTGGGACGCTGCTTGTAATTTGATTCGATCTTAATCCAGGCGACGCGGCCTTGCTTGTCGATCACATAAACCGCCGCATACGGAATGCCATAACTCTTCTGGCCTTGATAAGCGGGATCGACCAGGCCGTACGCATCAATGGTTCGATGTTCAGGATCAGACAAGAGCGGAAAGGCAACCTCACCTTTTCCATCCGACGCTATCTTCTTTGCAAACTCACGGCTCGTCTCGGGAGGATCAATGCTGATCGCATAGAGACTCACCTTTTCATCCTTCTTCGAGAACGATCGCAGACCGGCTAACTGCCGGGAGCAGAACGGTCACCAGTAACCGCGATAAAAAACAAGGACCACCGGATTCTTTCCGCGCGATTCGGACAATGTGATTTGACGCCCATGCTGATCCTTGAGGGTGAAGTCTGGGGCCTCCGTTCCTGTGACAACGGGCGACTTGCGCTCCTGGGTTGTGCTCAACGCCCGGCAGAGGGACAGTGAGGTACTAGCTAAAGCCAGAATCAGCAGACTTATTAGAATTTTCGCTTTCATATCCTTCTCCTATGTAACGCTCTTCGTTTCCGCTGCGCCGCAGATAGTCAAGGAAACGCTTGATTGGCATGTTCGCGATTGTGTAGAGGTGATTGAACGACACGCCGTAACGCGCCAGTAAACTCGCGCTTGAAATCTGCTTCAATGGAGGCCTGCGGCGGCGGCAGGAACGCTCCAACCGGATTGTAGACGAGATTTAAGACGAAGCTACTTCCGTCAACTCCGTAACCGACGGCGTTTAATCTAAGGAGAGCTTCGATAGATTTATGAAAAACTCCGTGCCCCCGCTGCGCGTCCGTCTGCTGTTCGAGAAAGTAAGGCAGTGAAGAGACTACTTCCACTTCATGCCTGCGGAAAAAGTCAGGCAGATCGCTTTGCCCGGGATCGAACATGACCGTCAGATTGTGCCGCACAATTACGTGTGTCCCGAGGTGGCGCGCCTCCGAGACTAGATGCCGGAAGGAAGGATTAAGTTCAGGGGCATCTCCGCTTCCTGCTGAAACGCGCACTCAGGACACGTGATTACCGAACGTTTTTGCACGGTAGCTCGATCTGCTTCCATCAAGCCCCTTTGTGCACGTGCTCACTCTCGACGGGCAGCCCTGCATCGATCCAGTCCTGCTTTCCTTCGGCATAGTCGAGCACGTTTGTGTAACCCAGCGCCGCCAATTCACGGGCAGCGTTTTCTGATGCATGTCAGGTAAAGCTGGCGCAATAGACCACAATGTCGGCGTCTTTGGCGGGCAAGATTTGAGGAGCCAGTTCCGCCACTTGATCTGGGGGCAGATTGATCGCGCCCGGCAGATGCGCGTGGGCATAAGCTGTTTTGGACAGCGTCTCAACCAGCAAGAACTTCTCGCCGCGATCAAACTTCGCTTTCAACTCATCCCTTGAAATTGTCGCTACCATGATTTTCACCTCTTGTTGAAACTATCTTCTGGACGAACCATGCCGAAGGTGCTTACAACTTTGTAGTCACTTGGGTTCCCTGCGCCTTTGCCCAGCTTGCTTTGCCATTAGATGCACGAACATCTTCCGCGAGCAGTTTCTGTATCACCTGTTCAGTCTCGTCGTAGCGTCCTTCACCAACATGCGTCCAACGAATGCGACCCGACTTGTCGAGTACAAAGATTGTCGGCCACGCTTTGACCTTGTAGGCACGCCAGATTTCGTATTCATTATCCGTGACTACCGGAAATCGAATGCCCAGCGAGGCAACTTGCCGGCCCACGTTTTCGATCTTCTTTTCACTGTCAAACTCCGGCGAGTGCACCCCGACAATCCTCAACCCCTTTTCGCTGTAGCGTTCGTGCCAGCGGTTTAATCTCTCGCTGGAGGCGGCCGAGCCCTGATTGGCCACGCATTAGCGTTTTATAGAACTCAAAGTGCGCGCGCAGGGAGGGCGGATTCAAACTGTGGATTTTCAGAATATTATCCACTCCTCCCCAAGGCTCCTGCAGTTGATCATACAACTGCTTCAAATCGCCGCCAGCAGCATCTTCTTGAATCACTTTGTTTCATGCCATGATCTATGCTCCATTATGCTCGATGATAAACACGCACGCCGGTGATTGCTGAAGCCCGTGATCGTGGAGCCAAGTTTCTCCCCTAAGGCTTTCTTTAGAAGCGTAATATTTGGCTTCGCTACGAGGTACATTGCGCCCCTCCGGAGCTAAAGAATTCCTTCCGGCAACATGGAGCTATAAACATTTGGCGCTCTGCGGCCAGGACACGATTTGCGGTTAGAACTCTAGAGACGCCACACTAGCATATACAATCCAAAGAATCCGAAGGCTGCAATCCATCCAGGGAGAGTAAATGAAACCTAACGACGAAAACGGCAAGCTGCCCAGGTCCGAGCGTCCTCTACGTGTGCTAATTCTCTCAGGATCTGACCGGCGACAATATAACTGCGCCGGCGTTGATTCAAAATCGCGAACTTTGATGCTGCGCATGGCCGAGCGTCTGCCGCAGGAGTGGGAGATTAGACTTCGAAGACCTGGGTAACGTCTTCGCTCGCGAGCATATCCAGAGCTGCAACGCCTGCGTCTCGACCTCGATGGCGCTTTGTGTGTGGCCCCTGCAACTGTTACGAGAAAAACAGCCGCTGGGAGCCCGATCTGATGTGGAACCTCGACCTGTACTCTCGGCTCGACCTGGCGGACGCGCGGGCTATCATCGGCCCCATCAACTGGTACGCGCCGACGATTAACTTGAAACTGATTTCAACAAAGACCAGACGCTCACCGAAGAAGAGCGAAGGTGAGAAATTGCGGGATTTATGACTCGCTCCTGGAGTGAAGTTCTGTTTTATTTCACTCGCTGTCTTCTTTCAAGATGATTGGTTTTGAGACTCTTGTTCGGTCATCCCAAGATAAAAAACAAAATATCCATAACGTTCACCTGACGGGAGTTTTTGCGCGGCGTCATTACGCCGAGATCAACACATAATTGTGTTCTTGGAATCAAAGCAAAAACTGTGTATAGTCACACGCCCCGACGATACGGATGAAGTTTGCAGCGCCGTTTCTCCCGATACCCGCAGAAGATACGTTGCGTCAGAAAGTCTCGGTTGGATCAAGAAACTCATTCAAAAGAAAGACATTTTGAAATTAAGAACAGAAAAATTGAGAGGAGCAAATATGAGGAAAATTTCCTATTGGACTGCCGTCCTACTGATCGCCTGTTTAACTGTATTGACGCCGTTAACAGTATCAGCGCAAAGCGGAAATATTACTTGCGAGAGTATGCTTGGGCAATACCAGTATTGTCCAGCAGACACGCAAAATGAAGTTCGTCTCACGACGCAAACCTCCAGCACGAGTTGTACGAAGGATTACAGTTGGGGTTATGACTACCGCGGAATTTGGGTGGATCGCGGATGCCGCGCGGAGTTTGCGTACGGCAGAAGCAGCGGCGGCGGCAAGGGAGGTCTCATTGCTGCAGGTATACTCGGCGCCATTTTCCTCGGCGTAGCGGCGGGTTCTTCCAAATCAAGGAACAGCGGCGGTGGTGGAAACGTGGACCCTCAAAAAATGGATACTTACAATCAAGGTTACCGCTATGGTGGGCAGGATTGGGATCAGGGTATACCGCCGAACTACCGGTCGCACAACAATCACTACACGTCTCAATACGAAAGTGATTTCGCGAGCGGGTATGACGACGGCTATCACCACCGATCTCATAAGTAAAATTGAGTCAGCGTCGTGAGTGATAATCCATTCTACTTATTGAATAAAACGAATTTGAGGAACAGACATCATGATTAATCGAATCTATTTCGCACGGTTACGCAATGTTTTGTTGATTCATACAATTCTAGTTTTTTGCGTTTCCGCCGTGCTCGCACAACAAAAACAACAACCGCAGCCATCAACTATGGTCATCGCTCCGCGTAGCAATGTTGACACGCTGGCAGAGATTAAAAAAAGCGGCAAACTGCGCGTCGGGGTAGCGAAAATTGTCCCTTCGGCGTTTCATGACAAAAACGGCAAACTGGTTGGCTTCGAAATTGATGTGGCGAAGAAGATGGCGCGCGACCTGGGAGTCGAGGTTGAATTCTATCCGGTGCATTTTGATTATCTCCTTTCCGACCTGTTGGCGGAAAGATATGACATTATTATCTCCGGTCTCTCAATCACTGCCGAACGCGCGCTAAAGGTCAATTTCAGCGCGCCGTATAACGTGACACACTTGACGCTTGCCGCTAATGAGAAAATGTCGAAAGGCTTCAAAACGGTGGAGTCATTTAACAAAAACGGGATTACCATCGGCGTGGTTCATGGAACCACGGCTGAAGAAATCGGCTCGCTTACTTTTCCGAACGCTAAAATCAAACTCTACGAGGAAGACCAAGCGCTTTTTAAGGATCTAACTGAAGATAAAATTAGCGCCGCCATTTCGGACGCTCCCAGACCGGAAGCGGTCGCCAAGGGTTTTCCTGGAATCGTAACAACTCCTTTAAAACCTCTAGCTACTTTCCCGGCGGCTTTTGCCGTGCGTCGCGGCGATCCGGACTTTGTAAACTTTTTAAACTCTTGGATACAGGAGCGGACGGTCAACGGGTGGATAGAGCGTAGGCGCAAACATTGGTTTAATTCTTTCGACTGGTGGGAAAGCCTTTGATTGAATCTTGAAGACGCATCCATTCTTATTAAAATCTAAATTACAGAGCAGGAGGCTTTATGACAAAGAAAAACTTGTCCCTTACTCAAGGAATTTTCCATGGTTAAAAAATTATCGGCAGAGTTTATCGGAACGCTCTGGCTTGTTTTGGGTGGTTGCGGGAGCGCGGTTTTAGCGGCGGCATTTCCGAATGTCGGCATCGGACTGCACGGCGTTTCTTTGGCTTTCGGCCTAACCGTTTTGACGATGGCTTACGCTATCGGGCATATTTCAGGTTGTCATCTGAATCCGGCGGTCACGCTTGGATTATGGGCTGGTAAGAGATTTCCTGCGTCTCAGATCTTGCCATACATCATCGCGCAAGTCTTGGGAGCGATAGCCGGAGCAGGTATTTTATTTATCATCGCAAGCGGAAAAGCAGGGTTTTCGACGGCAAGCGGATTTGCCGCGAACGGATTTGGCGATAATTCACCGGGCAAATATGCGTTGCTTGCTTGTTTGGTTACGGAAGTCGTGATGACTTTTTTCTTTTTGACTGTCATTCTCGGCTCGACGCACAGTCGCGCACCGAAAGGTTTCGCGCCGATCGCGATTGGACTTGCTTTAACACTTATTCACTTGATTAGTATTCCCGTGACCAATACGTCAGTCAATCCGGCCCGAAGTACAGGACCGGCAATTTTTGTCGGCGGCTGGGCGATTACCGAACTTTGGTTATTTTGGGTCGCGCCGATTTTAGGTGCGGTCTTGGCAGGGTTCTTTTATACTTGGATGGCTAACGACGGCACAAACGAACCGGATATAGTCGGCGACGAATAAATTGTCAAACGGTAAAGCCTAATAGTGTCATCATACCGAGTGGTTGTGGCCCTGGCGATAGCCTTCAATCTCCTTCTTCCTTTCTCGCCCTACTTCTTCTAGTTTTTCCAGCCATCTCTCCCTATACGGCATCAGCGCATCCCGCAAAGTCTCCGCCACCGCCAAGTTGCGAAACCATTTCTTATCGGCAGGCACGATGAACCATGGCGCATGTTTCGTACTGCAACGGTTGATTGCGTCCTCGTAAGCTTTGGTGTAGCCGTCCCAGTACTCGCGCTCCTTCCAATCACCGACCGAGAGCTTCCATGATTTGATCGGATCTGTCTCGCGATTGAGGAGTCGTTTCTTTTGCTCATCTTTACTGATGTGGAGGCAGAACTTGAGAATGATAGTAGAGGAGTCCGCCAGCAATCGCTCGAAAGCGTTGATGTGCTCATAACGCGAGCTCCAGACCTCCCTAGGCGCGAGTTCATGGACTCGCACCACTAGCACATCTTCGTAATGCGAGCGGTTAAAGATTTTGATATTTCCGGTTAGGGGCGTCTGGGCATGTACGCGCCAGAGGAAATCGTGGGCGAGTTCTTCATCCGTTGGGACTTTAAAGGAAGCTACTGAGCAACTCTGCGAGTTTAACGGCCCTGCCACATGGCGGATCGTACCATCTTTACCGCTGGTATCGCGTCCTTGCAGGATAACGAGTACGCTCTGCATTTGCACCGCGTAAAGAAGTTCCTGCAATTCGACCAACTCTTCGATGAGTCGGGCAGTCTTCTCCTCAGCCTCCCCACGCTTTAGCCCCGCGTCCTCTCCCGCATCAAAATCCTTTAACCTAAGCCGGCGCTTGCCTTCTAAGCGATGTGCATAACTCATAATCTCTCCTCACATATGTCTAGACAACATCTACTTGTCGAAGGAATAATATCAGTTTATTTGAGGACAACCATTGACATCACCTGTTGTTTGGAATAAGAAGTGTCATGTTTTACCTATTCTGTTTCTGAGGAGTTCCTTTCCATGAAACACATTGCTTTTTTGCTGTGCTTCTTGTGCTTAACTGCTATCAGTGCTATGGCACAAGACGCGGTCAAAGTAGACCCAAAGCACTATACGGTTGAGCTCGAGAATGACCAAGTGCGGGTACTGCGGATCAAGTATGGTCCGCACGAAAAGTCGGTTATGCACTCGCACTCTGCGGGTGTAGTTATTATGCTGACTGACATGAACACTAGATTTATTCTCGCCGACGGAAAGACGGAGGAGAGACAACAGAAAGCTGGACAGGTTACCCATGCTAAAGCGGAGACGCACTTGCCCGAGAACTTGAGCGATCAGCCTTTTGAGGCAGTCTTAGTCGAGTTAAAAGCCAAACCAGCAAAGAGTAGGCAACGCAAAAAGCCGTAAATAGCCAAAGCTGTAATGCTCTCGTCGTAGGAAAAAACTAGCAAAGTCTTGCATCCAAACGCATCCTTTCATCAGGCAGCCAGACGCCCGTCTGTTTATAATGTGCGAGCTTTTGCTGTATGCCCCATCATCGGGAGGCAGTTGCGGTTTTGTCTGATCGCCGCCGTACGCTAGTGGGAGGTGACAATCAGTGCAGGTGAGAACGATCTTGCAGCTGTCCGTCAAGTAGGTCGTTTGGTCCATTTCGCCATCGCGCAGAAAGGCTAATTAACAGTCGCAGCTTTTACACCTGACAGCGAAATACCATTCACCTAATTGCCAGTTTGGGAATAGTCATTCCAAAACTTAGAAAGCAATGATCGCATAAGTCTCCATTGCTTGAGTTATGAAACGAGCGAGAATGGTCGAATTTGCATCGACTCAATGTATCCCGCAAAGAATCCAAACCCAGATAGTGGTAGCTTCATTTGTTCTCCTTCCAATAGTCGTATGCCTATGACCGGCCCGGATGCAGCTTCAACCATTCCGCCCGTAGGAGAAAGCTTCCCTCGGTAACAATGCGCTCACCGACGGTCAAGCCTTCCAACACCTGATACTGGCCATTAACTTCCGGGCCAAGTCTCACTGGCCGCATTGCGAAGACATGAGCATCTTTTGTCTTTACAAAAACCACTTGCTGATTGTTGATGTTTTGAACGGCGCTTTTGGGAATTACAGGTGTAGTCGACTCGGCAACGCCGAGGGCTAGGAAGGCTACGTTAACGAACATTCCAATCTTAAGAGCCTGTCCGGAGTTTGCCAGTTCGATTCGCGCCTGAGCTGTGCGTGTAGCCGGATCCAGCGTCGGATCGACGTAAGAAACGCCGCCACGAAACACACGACCGGGATAAGTGTCGCTCGTTATACTTGCGCCGCTGCCAACAACGACCTTCGCTAGATCTTTTTCATAGACTTGTCCCATGACCCAGACACTGGAAAGGTCCGCAATACGAAGAAGCTCTTTGTCGGCTGCGATTACTTCACCCGGATTGGCTGATCGGCTGATGACCGAGCCCGAAACAGGTGCCGGCAGAGTTACTTCCGAATTAACCTGAGAAGAGGACTTGAGTTGGGCAATTCGTCGGCTGCTGAGACCCAGAAAGAGAAGCCGCTGACGCTGTGAAGCAACTTCCGATTCTGCTGTCCGCAGCTTGGTCGTTGCTTGTTCCAGCTCCTCCCGGCTCGCTGCGCCAATTTCCACCAACCGCACCGTGCGGGCGTGATGCTTATGATGCTCGTCAAGTTCAGCGACGGCATTGAGGTAACGCGACTGCGTCATCGCGAGCTCGTCACTAATTATTACCGCCACAGTTTGCCCCTGGCTCACGTTCTGACCCAGTTCGGCATTCACTCGACGAACGATGCCGCCTACAAGTGAAACTACCGGCGTCGTGCGATAGGCATTTGCCTGAACGATACCGGTTGTCGCTTGGCCAGGCATTGCACTTCCAGCAACCAAGGCCTCACCGACTGGTTCCGTCTTGATACCAGCGCGCGCCGCGACTTCGGGTTCAAGCGCAATAGTGGCTTCCCCAGCAGGAGTGGTCGCACCTGGCTGTTCAGCGCCAATGTTCCGCGGCGCGGGTACTGGACGTCCTGCGCTCCCGGAATTGGATCGCCAATAGACCCACGCCAAAATTGCGATCGCCGCTATGGCTACAACTGCGACGATAGCCACAATCGCTGTCCGGTTTCTGCTTCGCTCGGCCGAAGGTGCGGTGACCCTTTTGGAACTCGTCCTCACATTTACACCTGAGTCAGGTGGTGCCTCATAACGTTCCTCATGTTTCTCTTCAGTAGTTTTGCTCATCTCTTAATCAAGTTGGGGGAAGCGGCGGCGCGTTCAATCTCAACCCGCGCCTGGTAAGTATTGACCAGCGCCTCAATGTAACCAGTCTGGACTTCTATGAAACGTCTCTGTTCCGCGATAACATCGAGCAAAGTCTTCGACCCCAGCTCGTAGGTTTGTCGCACTACCTCGAGATTAGCGTTCGCCTGGCCCTGAACACCTACTCGGTAAATCTCGGCAGCCCGTGCTGCACTTTGGTACCGCGCAAAAGCTGAGGCCACCTCGCGCCGTACCGTCAGCTCGGCAAACTCGCGACGCTGTGTTGCCGCGGCTTTCTCAGCGCCGGCGGCCGCGATCGCGCCTTGATTACGATTTCGAACTGGCAGATCGAGAGTGATGCCCACCGCGAGAGAATGAAATCTGCCCTGAATTGGAACTAACTGACCGCTGGAATTAAAACCTCGCTGGGAAAAGCCAAAATTCATCAACTCATATTTGCCCGTCAAACTCGCGTCGATCCGTCCTTCACTGCGCGCTTGCGCTATGCGCGCCTCGGTTAAGGTTTCCAACGCACGGGCAGCTTGCAAATCGGGCCGCTCGCGCAATGCTAGTTCTGTTGAAATGGCCACGGAAGGGAGGGGTTCGATTAAATGGTCCAGGTCTCCACGCAACCGCAAAGGTTCTTCCGGCCGCATGCCTATTAGATTGCGCAGCTCAAGCAGCGCCACCTCGACCCTTCCCTGATTGCTTTCTCTCATTGAACGAATGCGATTAACCTCCACCAGCACCATGTTCTGTTCCAGAGGCGCCGTGCGGCCTTCAGTAACACGAGCGGCAACCAGCCTGTATCCCTCGTCTGTTGTCAAAAGCAGATCTTCAGTGAATCCTAATTTCAGGAACTCACCCAACGCTTGACCGAACTTTGATCGGACTTCAGTGGCGAGGAGGCGTTCACGGTCTTCTAACAAACGCTCCTTCATCTCCAATTCCCGTTGCGCTACTAGAATGCGCGCGGGTCGCCGTCCACCCAACTCCAGGGGCAACATCGCACCCACCATTGTGTCGTTGTCCGAGCCGTTTATCTGTTCCTGCCGTTCGATCTCAAGTTGCGGATTCGCGCGAAGTGACGCCTGCTGAACCAGACCACGTGATGCTTCGACCTCATTACGAACCGCCGCCAACTCACCGTTATGTGCCAGCGCGTAAGCAACGGCTTCATCAGCTGACAGTCCAGTCTTCGGATCGTAGTATCGCGATATGGAAGATTGGGGTTTCTGTTGTGCAAGCATCGCAGATGTTCCCTGCGCCCACGTTGACTCTGGACCGGGCAGCCCATGAATCATCAGCACCGACAAAGCAACTAGTAACTTCATAATCATCAGAAACCTCACTTCATTCCCTTGTTAGCCAACTTATGTCTGCCCTTCAGACGGAGTTTCCCCTGCAAACCCGTCGATGACCCTCTCCCGAGTTTCTTTCAACGCTTGCAGTTTCTCTTCTCTCTTTAGTTCTCGCGCGCGCAACGAATAAAAGATTGCCGGTGTGACAATCAGCACGTGGAGGAGACTTGAAACCATCCCTCCCAGCACCGGCGTCGCGAGTGGTTTCATCACCTCAGAGCCGGCACTGGTGCTCCACATAATGGGCAAGAGACCAGCTACGACCGTTGATACCGTCATCACCTTTGGACGAAGCCGCAACAGCGCACCCTCTGTCACTGCTTCCTTCAACGTTTGGCGCGTTAGCGTTCCCACTTCCTGTTTCTTTCGCTCTACCGCTTCGTTGAGGTAGATGACCATCACTACGCCGGTTTGCACCGCTGTACCGAATAACGCGATGAAACCAACCCAGACCGCCACCGAAAAGTTGTAACCGAGCAGCCAAAGCAGATACACACCGCCTGTAAGCGCAAAAGGTACCGCCATCAGAACGTGAGCTGCTTCCAAAACGGAGTGATAAGTGATGTAGAGCAATCCGAAAATAACAACCAACACTATTGGGATCACAATCATCAACGTTTGCCGCGCGCGCTGCTGGTTTTCGTACTGTCCGCTCCAGGAAACGTAGTAGCCGGTCGGAAGTTGTACCTGGCCTGTGATCGCTTCCTTCGCCTGGTCTACAAAGCTGCCTACATCACGCCCACGCACATTCAAGAGTACTGTGCCGCGCAACAATCCATTCTCGCTGGAGATCATTGTCGGACCTTCAACCGTCCGAATCTCCGCTAGCTGAGCGAGCGGAATCGGCGCGCCGGTTGACGACGAAATTGGAATCTCGCCAATGGATTGCAAACTGCCTCGAAACTGCGGCGCATATCGCACGCGTACGGGAAATCGTCTGCGACCTTCAATTGTTACGGTTAGATTTGTTTCGCCAATCCCCTTTTCAATCATATCCTGAATCATGCCAACATCTATTCCATATCGCGCCGCCGCTGTCCGGTTGATCTTTATGTCTACATAAGGAGCGCCGCTGATTTGCTCCGGATAGACGTCAACCGCACCCGGTACGGTTTTGACCACTTCCGCAATTCGACGCGACGCGTCTTCCAGAGCTTTAAGATCGTTACCGAAGATTTTGATTCCTACCTGCGAACGAATCCCGGTGGTCAGCATGTCGATGCGATTGATGATCGGCTGGGTCCAGATATTCGTTACACCCGGCATTCGCAATTTCTCGTCCATCTCCGCTATCAACTTCTCGCGCGTCATACCAGGCCGCCACTGCTCGGGCGGCTTAAGATTGACGATGGTTTCATTCATATTCACCGGGGCCGGGTCCGTGGAGGTCTCAGCCCTACCCGATTTGCCGACTGCCCATTCCACTTCAGGAAAACTTTTCAAGATCGCATCTTGTTTGCTGGTTATCTTGAGTGCTTCGTCGATTGAGATCGCCGGGTCAGTAACTGGCATGTACATCACATCGCCTTCGTTCAGCGGCGGCATAAACTCTTTGCCAATGCCTGTGGCCAGTACCAAAGCGCCCGCAAACAGAAGCGCCGCGACCGAAATTGTGACGGCGCGATGGTTCAACGCAAATCCAAGCGCCGGCCGATAGAGCGCCTGTAGGAACCGCATCACCGGATTGGATTGTTCGGAGTGAAACTTCCCGCCGAGAAGAAACGTGCAGAGCACCGGAACCAGGGTCACGGCAATTATCGTCGCGGCGGCCATGGCGAACGTCTTGGTAAATGCCAGCGGGTGAAATAGCTTCCCTTCCTGACCGGTCAAAGCAAACACGGGAATGAAGGCAAGTATGATGATTGCCATGGAGAAGAAGACTGGCCGGCCGACCAACCTGGTTGAGTCGAGCACCGTCTGCCACACTAGCAGTCGGTCTTTTGGATCAACTCCGCGCTTCTCTAGAAACCGAAAGGCGTTCTCGGTAACGACAATGCCTGCGTCTACCAACACGCCTATGGCGATAGCAATC
>JACDCK010000178.1 GCA_013817595.1 Pyrinomonadaceae bacterium
GGCGCGTCGCTGGGTGCTGCGGCAGCAGAAGGAGGCTGACCTCATCGAAGAGCTTTCGGCCCGCGAATGGGAGGTGCTAGGACTGGCCGCCCCGGGCTTGAGCAACCCGCAGATCGCCGAAACGCTGCACCTCAGCGAGAGCACTATCAAATTCCATCTGCAAAACATCTTCCGGAAACTCGCGGTTACCAATCGCACTGAGGCTGCCCGGTATTTCTACCAGCATCAACCGAGGTCCGGGTCCTTCCCTAACCTTAGCGATTGATCCGCCTGTTACCCCTATTCGGCCACAATCTCCCTCTCGGCTCTCCTGACTTAAAGGACAGGTGAAAACCGTCCTTTTGGCCCCGCCAAAACCATTCCTTTGCCCGTTCCTCGTGTTCCGCGTTTAAGCTATCCTTGAGTTATGAAGATTAGCGAGATCATGGCCAACCGGGTCGTGGCGGCGAGACCGAATGCCACCTGCACCAGTCTAGCTCAAAAAATGCTCTCCGGGTTCGTCAGCGGGCTACCGGTGACGGATGACGAAGGGCACGTCATTGGAGTTGTCACCGAATTCGACATTCTCAAAGTGTTGCGAAAGGGGAAGGAGGGTTTATCTGCGGTCGCCGAGGAGATCATGACGAAGGACCCGATCTGCCTCGATGCAGATCAGAGCGTCAGTGAGGCCATTGAATTGATGGCCGAACATCACATCATTCGGATACCGGTGGTTCGAAATGGCAAGTTAGTGGGGATCGTCTCGCGCACCGATATTCTTAGCGCTTATGTTAAGGAGGAATTTCAAGTATTCGAGTCCGAGCATTTTGAGGGATAAGCATAGAGGTGTGGTCCATTGCGGACTGACAGAGAACAGACATTCCGCAGTCCGCAACCCAAAATCCGCAATTGAAGCACCACGCAATTGAAGCATTTGAGGAGCTACGACATGACGACAGCACAACGCAAGATCATAATGCCGGAGTTCTGGCCACTGTACGGTCGGACCATTGTCGAAATAATGAAAGCGGCCGCGGGAAAACAAAGGCCGACCAAACCGATTCGGTATGTTTCTCACCCGCTGGCCCGTGCCGTCAAGGACCGCGGCACCGCGCACATCTACACCGATACTGCGGACCAGGAGGAGATGTTTGATCTCCTCGTTCAGAAAGAGGACGCAGAGAATATCTATTTGTACGAAGAGGTGGATGGGAATACGACCAATCAACCTTTAGTCGTGAAAGTCCTCGATCGGTTTCTTGGTGGCGACGAGACGGACAACGTAGTTGCCTGGATCAAAGCGCTGCAAAAAGAGAAACCAGATCTAACGATTGAAGAGGCAACAGTACTCATCTACAGCATCATCAACGGGCGTCTGGGCCTGGAGGTGCTCGATTATTATGCTGCGGGAAGAATCTGGCAGATCAGCCTCGAGCTGCACACCTCCTTGGCGCCGGACCCCGTTGCGTCGAAGCGCATCGGCCAGTGTTTGAACCAGGCTGTTCCCAACGCGTTCGTAAAAGTCGCTTTTACGCCCGACCACCCGCACGCCCTTTTGATTGCTCGAGACCTGGAGAATCAAGGTGTAGCGGTAAATTTCACCGCGACCTTCTCGGCCCGACAAATCGTTGCCGCCGCTCTCCTGGCCAACCCGCACCGCACGAATGTGTTTCTGGGACGGCTCAGTCAAGGGTTAGAGTCAGAACTATTGGGCGAGCAAGTGGTGCTGGAAACTCAAAGACACGTTAGACGGCTGCGCGAAAAGTTCAAGGTCAAGACGCTCAACATGCTGGCTAGTGTGAGAAGGTGGCAGACGATGGCGTTGACAGCCGGATGCGATGTCTACACCGTGCCCTATTCGGTGCTCAAAGCGTTCCTGACGCAGACGGAGATTGGCCCTGAGCAGATCGAGAATCAACTTGAATCTGACTATTCAAACAGGCTCGCGATTCCGGACAACGTCGTCGAAAAAGTCGGGCTGGAGAAAATCAAGCAACTTTACCGAGTCGAACCTGAGTTCATCGAGTTTCTGGTGGAACTGAGAGCGTCCGCGGAGTATGCGACCATTGACGGAGAAGGTCTGTTCAAGCGTTTTGACGAGGCGGGATTCGGCGACTTCTTCTATGCTCCCTCTGCGTCGGAGTGGCGAGAACTTCGAAAAGGGAAGCTGCCAGATCTGGATTCCCCGCTAACCAAATCCTTGCCCCTGGATACGCTTTACACTCTGCTGGCAATTGGCGATTTCACCAACTTCCAGGATCGGATGGATGAGAGTATTCGCGCGCCCATCCAACATTTATTCGCATAGGCAGGGCAGGAGACATCCAGGCGATTGGGTGCAGTTCAAAATTTGCCACAGAGGCACAGCGCCGCTGTTGGCCGCAACCAAAGGAAAACGATCCACGAAATTCCACGAAAAGAAACCAAGGGCAATTCGTGTTAATTCGTGTGATTTAGTGGATCGTGGTTTCTGTGGCTAGGCAGCTGATCGGGATTGAGAAATGACTAAAGAAGTAATCACGATTTCAAGGCATATTCTCGAGCGGCAAATGAAGGTGCCTGGCGCGACGGGCGAGTTCTCCGGGCTGCTCTCCAACCTCGCCTTGGCGGCCAAAATCATCTCGCGCGAAGTGAACCGGGCGGGGTTGGGAGAGATCCTCGGCGCGGCGGGTTATCAAAACGGGCAAGGAGAGCAGGTCACCAAACTCGATGTGTTTGCGCACCGAGTGGTCTGCAACCTCTTTTCACGTTCCGGCCACGTTTGCATCATAGCTTCTGAGGAATCCGAGAGCCCGTTAGAGATTCCCGACGATTACCCCTGCGGCAAGTACGTTCTGTTGTTTGACCCGTTGGACGGCTCGTCGAATATCGAAATCAATGCCAGCATCGGCACCATCTTTTCGATTCACAAACGAATTACGGCTGAGGGGAAAGGGACGATCAGCGACTGCTTACAAAAAGGTGTCAAGCAAGTCTGCGCCGGGTACGTGGTGTATGGGCACAAGCACGATGCTGGTCTATACGACCGGACAGGGCGTCCACGGGTTTACGCTTGATCCTACTATCGGAGAGTTTCTCCTCTCGCACGAGAACATGCAGATGCCCGCGCTCGGAAACTACTACAGCATCAATGAAGGAACTGCCAGGCATTGGACCGCCGGGATTGCAGATTACGTCAATAGCCTGAAGGTGGCCAAGACCGGCCACCTGTATGCGCTGCGTTATATCGGTGCGCTGGTGGCTGACTTTCACCGCACCCTACTCACTGGCGGTGTTTTCCTTTACCCGGCGAATACACATTACCCTGAGGAAAGCTCCGGTTGCTCTACGAGGCAGCGCCCATGGCATTGATCAGCGAACAAGCAGGTGGTCGAGCCACGAGGTGGAAGCGAACGCATCCTCGATATTGAACCTAAAACTTTGCATCAACGGGTGCCGCTGATCATCGGCAGCCGGGACGATGTGTTGACCGCCGAGCGGTTCATACGTGAGGCTCGAAGTAAAGCAGCCTGACTGCGTGAGGTTTGAGATCGCGGCAATGGAGAAAGAAAGACGGAGACACGGGGAGACGGAGACAGGGAGACGCGTGGTGGGTCAAAGTGAGGAGAGCGCCACAGATGTACACGGATGGACACAAATAAGATTCCCTTTCAAATTCGTGTTTATCCGTGTCCATCTGTGGCTCATCATTCCCGACTGTACCACTACCGATTTCATGACCGGGGCTTATGGAAATCAGAGACGTGACAATCATTGGCGGAGGCCCAACGGGCTTGGCGGCGGCGTTCCGCGCAGGGATGCACGAGATTTCGGCGCGGATTGTCGAGACCGCTACACATCTCGGCGGACAGGTGACGGCGCTTTATCCGGAAAAGAAAATCTACGACGTTTTCGGGTTGCCAGAAATCCTGGGTAAAGACCTGGTTCGTGACCTGATTAAACAGGGCCTCCAGTTTGGGGCGGAGGTGAGTCTGGGCGAGGCAGTCATGGCGGTTAATTATAAAGACGATGGTCTGATGGAAGTCATCACTGACAGTAGAGCCTATCCAACGCGAGCTGTAATCATCGCCGGTGGCATCGGCCTCATCACCCCGCGCAAACACGACGCGGATGGCTGCGACCGGCTAGAAGGGAAAGGCGTCTACTATAGCGTCCAACACTTGGAGTTGTTTCGTGGCCAAAAGGTGGTGATTGCCGGTGGCGGCGATTCTGCGCTTGATTGGGTGATTAATTTGGCGGAGGTCGCCGAGCGGGTCACGCTGGTGCATCGTTCCGATGATTTCAAGGGACATGCTTCGACCGTCCGGCAAGTGCAGCAACTGGCAGACCGGGGTCGCGTCGGTCTCCACATCTCAACCGTGGTGACAGCCCTCCACGGTAACTCGCACTTGGAAGCCGTCACCCTTAGAAACTCGCGCGGGATCGAGCACACGATTGAGGCGCAGGCGTTATTGCCGATGCTCGGGTTCCACATGAACCTCGGTCCGATGACGCAATGGGGTCTGAAGTTCGAGCAGAAAAATATCGTCGTCAACTCGCGGATGGAGACCAATCTGCCGGGTGTGTTTGCGGCGGGCGACATGGTCACCTATCCCGGAAAAATCAAGCTCATTGCCACCGGATTCGCAGAAGCCGCTATCGCGGTCAAGAGCGCCGTCGAACATGTCCGCCCCGGCGAGAAGGTGCGGGTGCAATACAGCAGCATTGCCGGGCTCCCGAAAAAGAAATTGGAGGTATCAGCATGACAGCAGGAACAGAAAAAGAGCGTTACCAGGCAGGCGTTATGCCCTATGCCAAGATGGGCTATTGGGAGCCAGACTATCTACCCAAAGACACCGATATTCTCACGTTGTTCCGCATTACGCCGCAGGAAGGCGTGGACCCAATCGAGGCGGCGGCGGCAGTGGCCGGTGAGTCTTCAACGGCCACTTGGACTGTCGTGTGGACCGACCGCTTGACCGCTTGTGAGGTGTATCGCGCTAAAGCATACCGGGTGGACCCGGTGCCCAACAGCCCCGGTCAATATTTTGCCTATATCGCCTACGATCTCGACCTCTTTGAGGAAGGCTCCATTGCCAACCTAACGGCGTCCATCATCGGCAACGTATTTGGCTTCAAGGCGATCAAGGCGCTGCGGCTTGAAGATATGCGCTTTCCCGTGGCCTATCTCAAGACCTTTCAAGGCCCGGCGACCGGCATCGTGGTTGAGCGCGAGCGCCTGGACAAGTTTGGACGCCCGTTGCTCGGCGCCACCGTGAAACCGAAATTAGGACTGTCGGGCAAGAATTACGGCCGCGTGGTGTATGAGGCACTGAAGGGCGGCCTCGACTTCACGAAGGACGATGAAAACATCAACTCGCAGCCATTCATGCGCTGGCGCGACCGGTACCTGTACGTGATGGAGGCGGTCAACCGCGCCTCGGCCGCGACCGGCGAAGTGAAAGGGCATTATCTCAACGTCACCGCCGCCACCATGGAGGACATGTATGAGCGCGCCGAGTTCGCCAAAGAGCTGGGCAGTGTAATCGTCATGGTCGACCTGGTCATCGGCTACACGGCGATTCAATCGATGGCTAAGTGGGCGCGCACCAACGACATGATCCTGCACTTGCACCGCGCCGGTAACTCCACCTATTCGCGCCAGAAGAATCACGGCATGAACTTTCGCGTGATTTGCAAATGGATGCGCATGGCGGGCGTGGACCACATCCATGCGGGCACCGTGGTGGGCAAACTCGAAGGCGACCCGCTCATGATCAAGGGTTTCTACGATACGTTGAGAGAACCCCAGACGCCTATCAACATGGAAAATGGGTTGTTCTTCGAACAGGACTGGGCCTCCTTGCGC
>JACDCK010000179.1 GCA_013817595.1 Pyrinomonadaceae bacterium
GTATACGGCCGGGTGGTTCTGACAGGGTTCGCTGAGAGCCGCCGCCAGATCAGACCGGGTCGCTACCGCTCGCCGTTCTGACAGGACAACGCCAACCAACGCTTAGAGCCTGTCAATTTTGGCGGCAAGAACGAAGTCGCTTTCCGTCAGTCCGTCGATCTTGTGAGTCCAGATCGTAATCTCCGCCCGGCCCCAGCCGAAGCAGAGGTCGGGATGATGGCCTTGCTCTTCAGCAAGCTTGCCAACGCGATCGACAAACGCCAAAGCCTCTTGGAAGTCCTCGAACTTGTAAGCCTTGCTCAAGTGGTGCTCGTTGACGACTTCCCAGCCATTAACTTGAGATAAGAGTTTCTTGATTTCCTCACCCTTAAGTGGTGGCACGCCACCGCGACAAGGAACACACTCACGACTTGCCAGTTCGTTCATATCGTCTCCGTCCCGAAAGCTGCTTTTCTCAGAATTGCGATCTGACCCGCATGATAAAGATCGTGCTGTATCGCCCCGTGAATTGTTACGTAAACGGAAGGCATGTTTGGCAGGATGGGTTCATCAAGCCGCGCTTCAGTGAGGAAAGCAATCGATTCCCTCAGTTTGTGATGACCTTCTATCAGCGCGGCTTTAGTCATCGCCCAGGCTGCCTCGGTGGTGTCGGTAACGGGACGCCAATCCTCGGCCGTAGAAAGCTCGGCTCGATCTCCCTCGAGTCTACGGCGACAGGCGTCTTCCCATGCCGCAATGTGAACTACGAGCTCCCAGATGCTATGAACGCCCGCCAACGGGTGCGCAGCCGCATGCTTAGCTGTTACACCCTCAAGAGTCTCCAGCACTCCCGGACCGTGCCATGCTCCACCTTCAAACGCCAGTTTCAACTGCCTTACAATTCTCTCGATTTCGTTCATACGCTTTGCTCCGACTAATCTCTTTGCTCGAGGGGGTGGTCCGCTTTAAGCTGTTCCAAAACGGCTCGCAACTCCTCGCGCTCGGCGTAGAGCTTTGCAAGGGGACCGGGCAAGGCAATGTTCTCAGCTTGTGCCGGTTCAAAACCACGCTCGCGCATCTGACGCACAAAACTCGCCTCAACTTCACGCAACCGGTCTTCAAGCTCGAGTGGTCCGGCTCCTTCATTGCTCATTGCGGCTATATCTTACACCGAGTTCAAGCTCTCGTCCCATCCCCTTTGCCCGCTCAGTCTCAAGCGAAATCCCCCTCTCGGAATTGATCTGCGCACGACTTGCTAAGATCGCTCTCTAGCGGATAGTCTTAATTCGAAGCCTTTAGCAATTAAATAAACATATTCCGGCAGACACGGGGTCCCAACGCGGGGCAGCCCGCGCGGGGTGTAGGCCGCACCAGCGCTCACGGCGGTTGGTCCTGTCTATCGAGGCCGCTTCAAGGAGGATTTGTGGCAATTCTTCATCCCTTCAGTGCTTTGCGTCCGCCACCTGAGCGGGCCAAACAAGTGTCTAGTGTGCCCTATGACGTCGTGGACACTGAAGAGGCGCGCCAGCTGGCCGCTGACAATCCTTTGAGCTTTCTACATGTATCGCGGCCGGAAATTGATCTGCCCGAAGGAACCGACATACACAGCGACGTGGTCTATCGCAAGGCCGCGGACAACTTTCAGAAGTTGATCAAGAACTGTCCGCTGGAAAATGAAGAACTTCCCAGTATCTATCTCTATCGACTAATCATGGGCGAGCATGAACAGATTGGCGTAGTGGCTTGCTGTTCCGTTGATGAGTATGACACGGATGTAATTCGTAAACATGAACGCACTCGCCGAGACAAAGAGGATGATCGTACCCGGCATATGCGCGTCTTACGAGCACAGACTGGGCCCGTATTTCTCACGTATCGCGCACGGCGTGATATCGACACGATGGTTATGGAGACCACGATGGCCAACGCCCTCTACGACTTCACGGCTGACGACGGGATCCAGCATACAATTTGGCACGTTCCTGATCCTGTGCGGTTCGTGCAGACCTTTCGGGATGTCCACTACCTTTACATTGCCGATGGCCATCACCGCGCGGCCAGCGCCAGCCGCGCACGCGCCGAACTGAAGGAGCAGAATTCCAATCACACAGGCGACGAAGAGTACAACTTCTTTCTGGCCGTAATTTTCCCGGACGATCAGCTGCAGATTCTTCCCTACAATCGCGTCGTGCGAGACTTAAATGGTCAATCAAAGGATGAGTTTCTCTCCGATGTAAAAAGGGTTTTTGAAGTATCGGAGAACGGGGCTCCCACAGCTAAGGCGCCCGGTAACTGGAGTATGTATCTTAATAACCAATGGTATGGACTAAGTTTGCCTGCGAATGCGCCGAAGCCGGAAGGCCTTGTGGCTTCATTGGACGTAGCGCTGCTTCAAGACCGATTGTTAGACCCAATCCTTGGGATAAAGGACGTACGCACCGACAAACGAATCGACTTTGTTGGCGGCTTGCGGGGCACGAAAGAACTTGAGCGCTTAGTCGACGAACGAAAGGCTGCCGTCGCCTTTTCGTTGTATCCGACAAATGTTGCGGACCTTTTACGCGTGTCTGACGCGGGCGAGATCATGCCGCCGAAGTCAACCTGGTTCGAGCCGAAGCTGCGGGATGGGCTGCTGATACACAGCCTTTGATTGCCGATTGCCAATTGCCAATTGCCGATTTAAAGGGGTCCACAGGCACTTTCTAGTCGCCAGTTATTAGTTCGTAATCGCTGCCTGCCAATCGGCAATCGGCAATTGGCAATCGGCAATAACATGATGCTTGTCTTAATCGCTGACAAATTCGAACAGTCCGGGCGCGATGGTTTAGAAGCCCTCGGCTGTGAGATTTCGTTTCAGCCGGACCTGAAGGACCAAGCGCTTGTTGAGGCGATAAGCAAGGAAAACCCGGATGTGCTGGTAGTGCGCGGTACGAAGGTTACCGAAGCCATGCTGGCTGCCGGCCAAATCAAGCTGGTTGTCCGAGCCGGAGCGGGCTTCAACACGATCGACGTGGCAGCGGCGTCAAGACGAGGGATTTACGTTTCGAACTGTCCGGGTAAGAATTCGATTGCCGTGGCGGAGTTGGCCTTTGCGCTGATTCTGGCGCTGGATCGCCGCATCGCGGATAACGTGATTAGCTTGCGACGCGGTGAGTGGAACAAGAAGGAGTTTTCCAAGGCGCGTGGTCTATACGGTCGGACCCTCGGCTTGATTGGTCTCGGCAAGATCGGGCAGGAGATGATCCAGCGCGCGAGTGCCTTCGGGATGCCGGTTATTGCGTGGAGTCGCAGTCTAACTCCGGATCGCGCCGCGGGATTGGGAGTTGAATATCGAGCGCGGGCCGTTGACGTGGCCAGTGAAGCCGATGTTGTGAGCGTGCACCTGGCTTTGAATCCAAAAACGAAAGATTTCATTGATGCCGAATTCTTTGCCGCGATGCGTGCAGGGGCTTACTTCGTCAACACCGCGCGGGGTGAAGTGGTGAAGCAGGCGGCGCTGATTGAAGCAATGAAGAGTCGCGGGTTGCGAGTGGGACTTGACGTGTTCACGAACGAGCCTACCTCCGCAACCGGCGAGTTCAGCGATCCTATTCGAGAGGACCCAAAACTCTATGGCACACATCACATTGGTGCTTCAACTGACCAAGCGCAGGAGGCCATCGCCGCGGAGACAGTCCGCATAGTTAGGGAGTTCAAGGAGACGGGTAAGGTTCCGAACGTCGTGAATCTGGCTCGGCAAACGCCGGCGACCCACCGACTGGTTGTGCGTCATCTGGATCGTCCGGGAGTGTTGGCCAACGTGCTCGATGCAATCAAGGCCGAACAGATTAACGTGCAGGAGATGGAGAATATCGTCTTCGAGGGAGCTGCCGCGGCTGTCGCACGCATCAATCTTGATAACGCGGCGTCGCCGCAGATGCTGGAGCGCTTGCGCACCGAAAATGCTGACATTATCGAACTCGACCTGCTGAAGTTAAGTCACGAATGAATACCACACTCATTACGGGCGCCTCGAGTGGCATTGGCGAAGCCTTTGCGCGCAGATTTGCGGCGCTGGGCCGC
This sequence comes from Pyrinomonadaceae bacterium, assembly GCA_013817595.1. Lineage (GTDB taxonomy): Bacteria > Acidobacteriota > Blastocatellia > Pyrinomonadales > Pyrinomonadaceae > PSRF01. Next base: position 4,042 of record JACDCK010000179.1, read on the forward strand.
AATGTTCTCCTGGTGGCGCGGTCTGAAGACAAGCTCGTTTCATTGTGCAATGAACTCGGTCGCATCAACAGCATCAGAGCCCAGTATGTGGCAATGGATCTTTCGAAACCGGAATCGCCGGCACGTTTGTTTGAGGAGACGGAAAGGCGTGGACTCGTCACAGACACGCTCATCAACAATGCCGGCTTTGGTTCAATGGGAGAATTTACCAGGCTTGATTCGGCCCGTGAGCTTGAAATGATCGACTTGAATGTGAAGGCGTTGGTTGATTTGACATACCGATTTCTGGGGCCGATGCGCGCCCGTAAACAGGGGACAATAATAAACGTCGCTTCTACGGCGGGGTTTCAACCAGTGCCCTTCATGGCGACGTATGCAGCCACTAAAGCGTTTGTGCTCTCCTTCTCGGAAGCTTTGTGGGAGGAGAATCGACCTCACGGAGTCCATGTAATGGCTCTTTGTCCGGGCGTGACCGAAACAAACTTTTTTGAGGCTGCTCAGATTCAAAAGCCTCCAGGGCGCGCGGAGCAGACACCGGAAGACGTGGTTGACACGGCATTGCGCGGGCTGGCACGCGGCAAGAGTCACATAGTTTCAGGCTGGACCAACCTTCTTATGATCGAATCAGAGCGGCTGGTGCCGCGTTCCTTCGTTGTTAGGATGGCTGGGCGAGTCTTACGGCCGTACTTTGGCGACGGAAACAAGGAAACCACCGGCTCGAAGGACACGAAGGAGTAGACGGTTGGTATGCAAGCAATCTCCCGGTAAGTGGAGGAAGAATGACTGAGCGGATTCTTAACTTCAGTGCCGGCCCGGCAGTATTGCCGGTGCCGGTTTTGGAAGAGGCGCAGCGCGATATGTTGGCCCTTCCCGGTGTGGGCATGTCAGTGATGGAGATCAGTCATCGATCCAAAACCTTTGACGAGATTTTCAGCCGTGCCGAATCCGGCATCAGAGATTTACTGGGCGTGCCGGATAACTATCATGTCCTTTACTTGCAAGGTGGTGCGAGCCTGCAGTTCTCCATGGTGGCTATGAATCTTCTGCCGGAGCACTCCAGCGCTGACTACGTCATTACGGGCAGTTGGGGCAAGAAGGCATTGAAAGAGGCCAAGCGGTCCGGCGGCGCGAAGGTTGCGGCCACCATGGCGGATGGCGGGTTCACGAGAGTTCCCACCGATGACGAACTCACTCTTGATCCGCAGGCAGCCTACGTTCACATCACGACTAATGAGACTATTGAAGGCGTGGAATGGAAACAAGAGCCGAACGTAGGTGATGTTCCACTCGTGGCCGATGCTTCTTCGGACATTCTCTCGCACGCCATCCCGATGGAGAAATACGGTCTGATCTACGCGGGTGCGCAGAAGAATATGGGACCGAGCGGCGTCACACTCGTGATACTTCGCGACGATCTGCTGAAGCGAATCCCCGAGGGACTCCACACGATGCTCGACTACCGCACACACGTGGAGAATAAGTCGCTCTACAACACCCCGAACACCTGGGGTATTTATATCCTCAGTCTCGTGTGCAAGTGGGTGAAAGACAAAGGTGGGCTCTCAGCAATGCAACGTGAGAACGAAGAGAAGGCGGGGCTTCTTTACGATGCGATCGACTCGACCGACTTTTACCGGGGACACGCCGATCCCGACTCTCGTTCTTTGATGAATGTCACCTACCGTCTGCCGTCCGAGGAACTCGAGAAGAAGTTTACCTCCCAAGCCACGGCCCAGGGCCTGGATGGATTGAAAGGACACCGTTCCGTGGGTGGAGTCCGAG
>JACDCK010000180.1 GCA_013817595.1 Pyrinomonadaceae bacterium
AGCACGAGCGCATCATTCCTTCAGCACGACTTAGCAGTTTTCTAATGTCCACACCTATCAGGGCAGCCGGAACCATCCCGAAGTAGGAGAGAGCGGAATAGCGCCCGCCAATATCTGGACGGTTAAGAAAGATGCGTCGAAAATTATCTTCAGTCGCCATTTCCACCATTCGGGTGCCGGGATCGGTGATAGCGACGAAAGACTCGCCTGGGTTTTGCCTTCGTTGCTTGACCTGGTTGTACCAGTATTTGTAAAAAACCAGCGGCTCGGTAGTGGTGCCGGATTTGGAGGCGATGATGAAAAGACAATGATCAATATCAACCTGGTTCGCGAACGAGGACAGAACGTCCGGATCTGTTGAATCCAGAACGAGAAGTCTCGGGTAACCTGATTGCTGTTCAAATGTTTGACGAATCACCTCGGGGCATAACGACGACCCGCCCATACCGCAGAGCATCACGTGCTTAAATCCACCCGGTCCGCGTATTTTGTTGGCGAAGTCAATTAGATCGTCCGCCACCGCGCTCATCTCACTAGCTACTGTCAGCCAACCAAGCGAGTTGCGGATTATCTTCTGGTGCGCTGCATCCGTCTTCCAAAGCGAAGCGTCTTTGCTCCAGATGCGCTGGACCACGTTGTCCCGCCGGGCCTGCGCGAGCGCATCAGCTATCACACCGCTATAGTTTCCGAGTGAGACATGCAGCCCATCCGGTTCCATCGATTCTCCTCCAGCAGGCATCTCAAACCGACACCAGACAATTATTTTGGGAAAGTCCAGTTTAGCACGCCAACTCGTGGCGCGGTGGTCCCGGCCGGAAACCGCTGCTTTAACTTTTCATCCGTGTGTAATAGAGTCTTTTGCAAAGGTTAGTCGTTATGACAGAAGAGAAAAAGCGAGCACTATTGTTGGTCGACGTGCAGAACGACTTCTGTCCGGGCGGGACCTTGGTAGTGGGGCATGGCGATGAGGTGGTGGAACCACTCAACAAGCTGATAACGGAATTTCTGGAGCGCGGCGAACCGGTATTCAAGGCCCGTGATTGGCATCCGCCCCAAACAAAACACTTTTCGGACTATGGTGGCACCTGGCCGATCCATTGTGTTCAGAATACCCACGGCGCCGAGTTTCACCCCAACCTGCTCGATGACAAGCATATCCGCGTAATATCAAAGGGTCTTGGCGACGAAGACAGTTATTCCGCCTTCGACGGCACGGATCTGGCCCTGCAGTTACAGCGACTTGGAGTTGAAGAGGTGTGGGTAGCCGGGCTCGCGACAGACTACTGTGTCAAAAACACCGTCCTCGATGCACTCAAACACGGCTTCCACGTCAAGGCCTTGAAAGATGCGATGCGCCCCGTGGAGGTACAACCCGGTGATGGTGAGCGCGCTATCGATGAAATGCGTCAAGCGGGGGCGGAGATCGTCACAAGCCAGGAGCAGGAGGCAGGAGCAGTTGGCAGATAACAACGAAGTGGTGATAAGTAATAAGTAATTATAAGTAATAAGTGATAAGTGATAAGGCAGAACCCTCACACTGAAAGGAAAAATACATTGAGACCTCACGAAAGACTCAAACTCTGGAAAAGAGCGGTAGAACTTTGTAGTAAGACGTGACTATGAGGAGGCTAATGATGAACTGGGTCACATAGGCCGAATGATCGTCGGTCTTGCACAGAAGATAAAGACTAGACGCAACTAGGCGCCGCTAAAGCGCCTTTGATTGCCTTATCACTTATCACTCATCACTTATCACTCTATGGGCACCTTAAACTTCGATCGCTATCACGCCGTAATGGGCGATGCGTCTTACAAGAATGCCGCACGTCTTCATGACCGGAACCTCAGCGAGGCGCAGGCTACGTTCTACGTTACGCAGCGGAAATTGCCCTTCGCTCCTTGCTTGGGCCATGAACGTCTGGTGCGGCTCCTGGTCGACAGTCAAATAGATCGGCCTCGACTCCGCTTCCTGGAGCAGGATCGCGCCGGTCTCAAGCTCTTCGCCAAGGCAATTGAAGACATGTACTTCGTCGGCGCCATCCGCACAGTGCGCCCGGGGACAATCGTCTTTGCGCAACAGCCCTTTGCTGACATCTCAGGAGCGTTTGGCCTCACTCAAGCGCAGGAGATCAAGTTCGAGCACGCTTTCGATCTGCCGATGACTACGGCCAGCACCGCGATGCAGTTTCGCATGGCGGCGGGCGACCAGCGCTGGTTGTCGGATTTCTCTCTGCGCCGCAATGGCGACATTGAACGCGCGGTCGACATTGCTACTTACGCTTTCATCGGGGGCTTCAACGACACCTCTAACATGGAAGCGGCCCACCGCCTAGATATCCCCGCCGTGGGCACCGAAGCTCATTACTGGCAGCAAGCCTACATCGAGTACATGTATGAACCGGAGATCGAACCGCGCACCCACAAGCCGAAGCACTTCGAGCAAGTTGCTTTCGAACGCTGGCTCGACGCGAATCCCAATGGCACCACTCTGCTGCTAGATACCATCGACGTCTACCTGGGTGCAGTACATGCCGCGATGGCTGCGACTTCCACCGATGCCAGGCGGCGGGCCTTTAAAGGATTTCGCGTTGATTCCGGCGATCTGGCTGAGTTGGGACGCTGGTGTCTCCGCTTTTTCGAAGCAAATGGACTGCACGGTCTGAGACCAAACCTTACCGGTGACCTCGACGTCGAAAAGGTGCGGGCGATTGTGAAGGAATTTCCCGAAGCGGCGGGATTTGGAATCGGCACCAAGCTATCAAGCGAAGTTCGGGCCGTTGCCGGCGTAATCTTCAAACAATGTCTCATCGAATGTCAGCCAACCTTGAAAGCGTCGAACTCGATTGAAAAGATCACGCTGCCGGGACGACTGCAGGTGTTTCGGGGCATCGATGAGCAGGGAAACTACTTGGGCGACGTGACTGGATTGGACGACGAGGAGATTCAGATTCCGGGCACCGCGCGGGTCGAACGTCTGTTACTTCCCTTCTGGGAGAATGGCCAGCATTCCGCAATTCCGTCAATTGAAAAACAGAAAGCATTTGTCGAAGAGCAGCGCAAAAGATTTGCCGACATCAACAACTATCCCCATACTCTCAGCGGAAAACTACAAAAACTTCGTGACGATCTCACGGCCCAAATGCGCGCGGACAATTCGGGTTGGGAAGAGGTATTGAAGTTGCCAGACCAGGTTTCAGAGGAACCCCGGCGAGCGAATGCAATGGATTAAACCAACCCGAATAAAAACGGTTCGCAGGAGGCGCCCAACGATAGCATAAGTCAGATGTGAACAAAGTTAAGTTAGAAATCTTTTCGGATTATCTTTGACCGTTCTGTTGGTTGGCGGAGCCAGCCGTTCATGTACTAATGCGGTCTGACCCTGACGTAGAGGTCATGTGGCGAGCGTTTGAGTTGCGGCCTGAACCAGTACCGACCCTGGATCCAAAAGGTGATTACCTGCAACGCGCCTGGAGTACGTCAGTTTACCCGTTGGCCGAAAAGCTGGGGGTGAAAATGAAACTTCCTCCCTTGCAGCCTCGCTCCAGGCCGGCGCACGAAGCGGCCCACTGGGCTCGCACTCAAGGTCGGTTTGATGACTATCACGAGGCAATCTTTCGCGCCTTCTTCGAGAGAGGCGAAGACATCGGCGACGTTGGGGTGATTGCTTCGCTGGCAGCCGATCTAGGTTTGGACGCTGATTCGCTGCGCTCTGCTCTTGAGAGACACGAGTTTGAAAAGGGCGTACTCCAGGACGAACAGGAAGCTGCGAGGATCGGAGTCAGCGGTGTACCCGCATTTGTTGCTGATCGGAAGGCTGCCCTTAGTGGTGTTCAATCCGTGGAGGATCTGCAAAAGTTAATTCGGCATGTGATGAACGGGGGAAAAGGGTAAACGGGTAAGAGGGGTTAAGGGAAGAACCTGGATTTGAGATTTCAAATCTGAGATCAAAAATCTCAGGTCTCAGATCTGAAAAAGTATGAAAGGAACGAGGGCCTATTCGTCGAATCAAGTTATGGGATGAGGATTAACGCAATTGACCCCGCCGATCTTCGGTGTCCCTCTTCCCCTTTTTACCTTTTCCCATTTACCGCAAAAGCTGGTACGTTTTTTAGAATGTCTGAGCACCTTGACACTATGACTTTGCCCGCGTATCCGGCGGCTCGAGCGGTTGCCGCGACTGTCGAGGCATACTTCGCTAGCCATCTCGCGGAGGCGCGCCAGCGCAGCCGACAGCAGTTGGCGCCGGAGCCGGATGCGGCCGCGGTCGAGGCCATTATCGATGCCGCGTTCTGGGCCAGTCTCAGGCGCGAAGAAGGTTACCCTCCGAAAATATCACTCGCTTTTCTCCCCCCAGAGCAGGCGGGCCAGCCGCTCACGTTTGAGCGACGGTTCCCGCTTACCCCACCCGTACTTTCGCGGCTGGCACCTGCCGTTGAACGTCCCGGAATCCATCTCGGGGTCTGGCGCGACCATGACGAGAGTTCCGCCCTCCGCGTCTGGGGCACCACCCGTTCGATCCCAAAACTCTGCTTCGTGCTCGAGGTGATCGAACCAGGCCTGCTGGTGGTCAAGTACCGTCGTGGCCAGGAGCAAGGCAAGTATGTCAACGTCGCGGTGCTCAAGGGCGACCAGATAAAAATGGTGGACGAAGCGGGTTCGGGTTTACCCGACTGCCCGGAGCTAGTCACTTCGCTGCTCGACTTCGGCTCGCGAACGTCGAAGTCCGACTCCGTGAATGTGCTGGTGCAACTGTCGGTTTCTATGCGCGCCCACGGGCGCGGTGGCTCATTGCTGGTCGTACCTGAGCGTTCGGAGACATGGCGGCAGTCGATCTTACAGCCAGTTTCGTATCTGGTTACGCCTCCCTTCTCAGAGTTGGCAGCGCTGATGCGGCAGAGCGCGGCTGAGAAGAGCCAGCCCAACTGGCAGGAGGCATTCATCGATGCGGTAGACGGGATTGCGGGTCTAACAGCCGTCGATGGCGCGGCCCTCATCAGCGATCAGTATGAGCTGCTTGCGTTCGGCGCCAAGATCGGTCGTCGTCACGGCGGCGGACAGGTCGAGCAGGTAATCGTGACGGAACCAATCGTAGACGGCGTGGCCACCGTCGTTCACCCACTGGAACTCGGCGGCACGCGACACCTTTCGGCGGCGCAATTCGTACAGGATCAACCTGACTGCGTGGCGCTGGTAGCCTCTGTGGATGGTCGCTTCACGATCTTCGCATGGTCTCCCTGCGAGCATATGGTCCACGCACACCGGGTGGAGACGTTATTGATGTAAGTGTATACTAAGCACACTCTTCCCACTGATCAAATTTGGCTAGTTGAGGGTAATGAAGAATGAGACTAATCATCATCCTGTCTTTGTTGATCTGCGTGCCAGTGATGGCCCTGGCTCAGCAGAAATCGCGCAAACTCTTTCCATACAATTACACCACCGATGATTTTCCGAACGGCCTGAGATTAATAACTGTGCCGACGGATTATCCGAATCTGGTCGCTCTCTATATCGTCGTTCAGACTGGTTCGCGCAATGAGGTAGAGCCGGGCAAGAGCGGCTTTGCACACTTTTTCGAACACATGATGTTTCGCGGCAGTGAAAACTATACCGCCGATCAGCGCGAAGCAATTTTCAAGCGCGCCGGTGCAGAGACCAACGCCTACACATCAGACGATCGCACCGTCTACCACGCGACTTTCTCGAAGGACGATCTGGACGAGATCATGAAGATGGAAGCCGACCGTTTCATTCGTTTGAAATACGCCCTGCCGGAATTTCAGACCGAGTCGCTG
>JACDCK010000181.1 GCA_013817595.1 Pyrinomonadaceae bacterium
GACCTGTAACTTACCGTCATGCTAACATCGCCCGGCTTTTCTTTGGACAGCATCACAGAGTTTCATACTCGTATGCGCTCGCCGTCCTTCGGCGAGCTGGGGAACTGATGTGCGGCGGTGGCTGTGCCCCGCCGTCTAGCTGCCTTTATCACTGGGCTGTGCCCCTGGTGCGGGCTGGGCCCCTCGGACAGCGAGTCGCGTGGTCTTCTTCAGACGAACCTGATGCTGAGTGGGCGCCACGCGTTCCAGAGATTTGCTGAATTGAGGTCCGCAGACACGTCGACGTGATCCACGGAGGGGCCAAGCCCGCACGAGGGCGCAGCCCGATGGAGAGGTGCAGGGCTCCGGCGGGGCACAGCCACCGCCACACATCCGGCGGCGAAGCCGTGCCACCCGAGGCCTTTCTCGGCGGACGATGTAACTGCATCAGTGTCCGGTCCAGCTTCAAAAGTGAATGTCGTGCGTCACGTATATTGCCACAAAAATTAGCAGAGCTTGAGGCGTCCTTTTTGAGTTCTTGCTTAGAGTCTTTCCTCTCAAAGTATTAAGATAGACACACGCAAAGCTGTATCCCCCGGCACACCGTATGGTTTTCTTAGAATATTTCGATAGCCAGGTAATCATTCAATGCAACTACCAGCAACACTGGGCGAACTGAGAGCAAGCGGTTATAAACGGGCCTCGGTAAAAGATGAGCTCCGCGCGAACCTCATCAAGAAACTGCGGGCCGGCGAAACACTCTTTCCAGGAATCGTTGGCTACAGTGAAACCGTTATTCCGCAGCTCGTAAATGCGATCCTCGCCCGACACAACATCATCCTGTTGGGCCTGCGTGGCCAGGCCAAGAGCCGCATTATCCGACAATTGACAGAGTTGCTTGACGAACGCATTCCCGTAATCGCCGGCTCTGAAGTAAACGACGATCCCTTGCATCCTATTTCTGCTTATGGTCGTGGGCAGCTTGAGCTCCATGGCGACAAATTACCCATCGCCTGGGTCAATCGCGATCAACGATTCGTAGAGAAACTTGCTACTCCGGACGTAACCATTGCCGACATTATCGGCGACGTCGATCCAATCAAAGCCGCCAAAGGCGGACACCTGTTGAGCGATGAGCTGACAATTCACTATGGGCTGCTGCCCCGCGCTAATCGCGGCATCTTCGCGATTAATGAGCTTCCGGATCTGGCCGGCAAGATTCAGGTCGGTCTCTTCAACGTCATGCAGGAAGGCGACGTTCAGATTAAGGGTTACCCGGTGAGGCTAGCCCTCGATGTCATGCTTATTTTTTCTGCAAACCCAGAGGACTACACTGCCCGAGGGAAAATCATTACGCCGCTAAAGGATCGTATCGGCGCCGAAATCACTACTCACTACCCTTCGGAGTTGCCTACCGCAATCGAGATTACCCGCCAGGAGGCCTGGGAGGAGCGGGACGGATTGAGGGAACGCCTGCACATCCCTGAGTTTTTGCGAGAAGTAGTCGAACAGATCGCCTTCGAAGCTCGCGACGACCAGAGGGTGGACAAGCACTCCGGTGTCTCGCAGCGCCTGCCCATTACCGTTATCGAATCAGTAATCTCAAATGCCGAACGGCGCGCGCTCCTGACCGGAGAAGAGGAGATTGTGCCGCGGGTGTCCGATGTCTATGCGGCGATTCCTTCCATGACAGGCAAGATGGAACTTGAATACGAGGGCGAACAGATTGGCGCCACCCGCATCGCGAAGGACCTGATAAAACGCGCAGCCGGCGAGATCTTTGAAGGCTATTTCGTGGGCATCGATTTCGCGCGCACCGTGCAATGGTTTGATCAGGGAAACAACCTGCGCTTGGCCGACACGGCTTCGGCAGAGGAATGCCGAAGGCTTCTCGACGCAGTCCCCGATTTGATCGAAACCTCGCTCATCCCTTTTGACTTTAAAAAGTCGGACCAGGCGCAGGTAGTCGCCGCTTGTGAGTTTGTACTGGAAGGTCTCTATGCAGGAAACAAGATCAGTCGCAACGAGGAAGGCGGCTACACGGCCGTAACCAAAGCGAAGAAAGACCGCCGCGGGATGATCTACGATGACCTCACCGAAACCGGGAAATACAGCTGATGTACGAACGCGAACTTGTCAGAACGGGGAGCGGTAGCGACCTGGTTACGGAAGGGCGGCTGACTCCGCTGCTTGGACCCGGTCGCTACCGCTCCAGGTTCTGACCCGGCAAGACAATGAAATTCACCCGTTACTCAAAATTCAAAGGCCTCGACGTCTCATCCATCAACCTGGGCGATTTGATGGAAGGGCTGTCTGATTCACTGCTCTCTTCCGGCTACGACGATGACTACTATTGGACCCGTGAACGCCGCCCGCAGGATACGTCGCTGGATGCGCTGCGACAGGCACTGCTGCAAACGCTAATGGATCAGGGCCTGCTCGATGAACATCAGGTTCAGGAGATGCTCGCTGAAAATGATGGTAATTTTAAAGGCTCGGTGCTGGAAGAAACGCTCAATCAGCTGATTGAGCGGTTGATAGATGAAGGCTACTTAACCCTGCACGAGGAGCAGGTCAAACCACAGCAAAACCAACCCGGGAATGGTAGACCTGACATCTCGGAGCCGCTCCCGCGCCACATCAAGTTTGAAGTGACCGAAAAAGGTTTGGACTTTCTTGGTTACAAGACCCTCAGAAACTTGCTCGGAAGCCTTGGCAAAAGCTCCGTCGGTCGTCATGACACCCCACAGCTTTCGACCGGTGTGGAAGCCGCCGCGGCAAGCAAAGCCTACGAGTTTGGCGACACGATCAATCTCGACGTGAACACTACGTTGTTATCCGCGATTCAGCGCGAGGGTTTGAACCTGCCGCTCAATCTGGAGTACAGCGACCTGCACGTCCACCAGTGTGACTACCAATCATCCTGCGCGACTGTGGTAATGCTTGACTGTTCGCATTCCATGATTCTCTATGGCGAAGATCGGTTCACACCTGCCAAGAAGGTTGCCCTCGCGCTAGCTCATTTGATTCGTACGCAGTATCCGGGTGACGCTCTCAAACTCGTGCTTTTCCACGACAGTGCCGAAGAACTCCCACTGGCAAAACTGGCCACCACGCAGGTTGGACCGTACCACACTAACACCGCCGAAGGGCTGCGACTCTCACGCCGAATTCTGCAGACGCAGCGTAAAGAGATGAAGCAGATCGTCATGGTTACCGACGGAAAACCAACTGCTTGCTTTCTCGAAGGAAGCCCTGCGATCGCCAGACCTTCGCGTCGTTCTACGAAAGCGCCGGCAATTCCGTCTTCGCCAGGGCGCCGGCTCTATAAGAACTCGATGGGTGGCGATCCTTTCGTAATGGACCAGACCTTCAAGGAGGTCCAAGCCTGCCGCAAAGCCGGTATAATGATCAATACGTTCATGCTGGCAAGCGATTATTATCTGGTTGAGTTTGTAAAGCAGATGACCGCAATGACAAATGGTAAAGCCTACTTCGCAAACCCAAGCAATCTGTCACAATTTGTGTTGATGGATTTTCTTCGGCGACGAACCAGTCGTGTTCGCTAATTGCCAATTAGGGTTTAATTCACCCAAGTGCAGCAGGAACGAGGAGAGTGAGTGGCACAATTTACGATCGCACGTAGCTCGAAGGGTTCGAAGAAGGTTGTGCGCGGAATCGAGATAGCATACGAGGATGTGGGCTCTGGTCCCTCCGTGGTGCTGCTTCATGGATATCCTTTCAATCGCTCGATGTGGCGTGAGCAGGTAGAAGTGCTCCGGCACAACCATCGGTTAATTGTTCCCGACTTGCGCGGGCACGGCGAGAGTGCGGTAACTCCCGGACCAGCGACGATGGAAAGCATGGCGCTTGATATCGCTTTACTGCTTGAAACCTTGAACATCTCGCGCGCCACCATCGGCGGACTTTCAATGGGCGGCTATGTAGCCCTGGCTTTTTATCGTTTGTTTCCGTTGCGAGTTCGTTCGCTCCTGCTCGCTGACACGCGCGCCCAGGCAGACACCGAAGAGGGCAAGCAGAATCGCGAGCAGCAGGCGGAAAAGGCCCTGAAGGAAGGGATGGAGGGAATCGCTGACGCACTCTTGCCGAAGTTGCTCGCCCCTGAAACGGTGGCAGAGCGGCCCGGTATTGGCCGGCGCGTACGCGAGATGATTGTGGGGACGGAACCAGACGGCGCAGCGTCAGCGCTCCGGGGTATGGCCGTGCGTAAGGACCACACCTCCTTTCTGTCACGTATTATTGCCCCCACACTGATTGTTGTCGGCAGCAAAGACGTGCTAACGCCTGTGGAAGATTCGGAACTCATGCACCGAGAGATCGGCGGCTCGCGGCTACAGATTATGGAAGGCTCTGGCCATCTTTCAAATCTTGAACGATCCGAAGAATTCAATCGCGCGTTGGTAAAGTTCCTGAACGACGTGGAGGTTTGAGTCAATCGCGTCCCTGAAGCGCAGGCGTCTCGGGCTTTTACTTCGCCGCTACGTACAAATGTCTGGACCCCGCAGATTCACCATTGAAGAGCGCGTGCGCTGGGGCGACGTCGACGCTGCCCGCATTATTTTTTACGGGGCTTACATTCGTTTCTTTGAGATCGCCGAGACCGAACTCTTTCGCGCCGTGGGACTTCCTTACAGTGTAATCTTCGATGAAATAGACCTCTGGCTGCCGCGCGTTCACCTCGCGTGTGATTTTCATCGTGTAGCGCAGTTGGATGACTTGCTTGAGGTTTCAGTTTACGTGGGTCGGATCGGTAATAAGTCAATGCAGCTAAATTTTGAGGTGCGCCGCAAAGGCGAAGAAGAGTTGGTTGCCACTGCCCATTTCGTCATGGCAGCAGTGCGAAAGGACACGTTTGAAAGCGTTCCGGTCCCCGAGCTGTTGCGCCAGCGACTTAGCCCGTATTTGAAACTCGTTGAGATATAGGGGCGGACTTCTGTGTCCGATCCGTTCGGAGCACCTCCCTCAGCAACCATCCTGGGCATGTGGCCGCCGCAGGGATCGACGGGACGCACAAAAAGGTGACCGACTTAAGCGAATCCACCGCACCACGAAATCCGCTGCAACTCTTCCAAAGCTGGTTCTCCGAGGCACGGCAGCACCCGGAGATCTTGCTGCCGGAAGCGATGACGTTGGCGACGGCCGACCACGACTGTCGGCCCTCGGCGCGCATGGTGCTGTTGAAGAGCTACGATGAGCGTGGGTTTGTTTTCTACACCAACTACAACAGCAGAAAGGCGCGCGACCTGGAGGCGAACCCCTATGCCGCACTGGTCATTTACTGGGCGCAGCTCGATTACCAGGTACGAGTTGAAGGCACGGTGGCTCGAGTCTCAAATCAAGAGTCAGATGTTTACTTTCAAACTCGCCCGCGTGAAAGCCAGATTGGCGCCCTCGCGTCACCGCAGAGCGAGGTCGTCCCCAGCAGGGAGGAACTGGAAACTCGCGCCCGCGAACTGGAGGCGTTCCACGGAAACCGCCGAATTAAGCGCCCAGCGCAATGGGGTGGTTATCGCCTGAAACCGGCACGAATCGAATTTTGGAAGGGACGCCCCGGCCGTCTTCACGACCGGATTCTTTATGAGCGCCAAGCTGACGGAACTTGGAGTATTCAACGCCTGGCACCTTAGGATTCCGAAACGAATGGCGGACATGCCTGAGCCTCTATTGCTACAACCCAGTCCCGTGGGATCGCGGTAGGACTGCCAGTTGCCCAACAGCCCCCGCACAGATCCCGGCGTGCAGTTTTCCCGCACCGGGCTCTTCGTGAATACTCGCC
>JACDCK010000182.1 GCA_013817595.1 Pyrinomonadaceae bacterium
ACAGCGCGAGAGCTTCGATTCGTTCTCGCGCGTCGATTATGTGGTGAACCCGATCCACCGGTTTACCGTCAGCCTTTCGGTATTCCCGCAGAAGCTCGACTTTTTCAACCTCAACAGCTTTAACCCGGCCGACACCACGGCAAACTTTCATCAGCGCGGCTGGTTTCTTGCGCTCAACGAACAAGCTGCCTTCAAATCCGGCGGGCTCCTGCAATCAAGTTTCAGCGTCAAGCAGTTTGACGCAAATATCTTCGGCAATAGCGCCGCGCCTTATCGGATTGCGCCCGAAGGAAACTTCGGCGGCTGGTTCGACCGCCAGCATCGCGAGAGCCGGCGTTACGAATGGCTCGAGGTCTATCATTTTGCGCTCAGGCATTGGCACGGTTTGCATGTGTTTAAGACCGGGCTCAACTTCAGCCACACCACCTTTAACGGCAGCAACACCAGCGACCCCGTGCGCGTCGTTCGTGCCGATGACACCACTAGCCAACTGATCGAGTTTGTCGGTGGCGGCAAACTGCGGCGCCGGCAAAACGAATACTCCGCCTTCGTCCAGGACAAATGGTCCATCAATGGGCGCGTTACGCTCGACCTGGGTTTGCGCTTTGACCGCGATCAGATCAGCGGGACGAACAACTTTGCTCCGCGCTTCGGTTTTGTCTTCCTGCCGACTGCTTCCGAACGCACCGTTGTGCGTGGCGGTGTCGGTCTCTTCTACGACAAAATCTCGCTGAACTCCGGTTCGTTTGAGCAGTATCAAAACCTGCGGGTTACTGCCTTTGCCCCAGACGGAGTTACCGTAGCCGATGAACCTAGGCTGTTCCGGAATACAGCCCCGGGAGGCGGATTGGAGAACCCGTACAGCATCGCGGCGAATGTGCAAGTCGATCACCAGCTGACTGAGCGACTGCTGCTGCGGGTGGGGTATGAAGAACGCCACACCCGGCGCGATTTCTTCGTCGAGCCAGTCAGCCATCAAGCTTCGACGGCGAGCGCATTGTTATTACAGAACTCAGGTCGTTCACGTTACTGCGAGTTTCAGACGTTGGCGCGATTACGCTTCCAGGAGGGACGCAACATACTCCTGTCGTATGTGCGGTCAGAGGCGCGCGGCGATCTTAACGACTTCAACACCTACTTCGGCAATCTCCGGCATCCGGTAATTCGTCCCAATCAGTTTGGCAAGCAACAGTTCGACGTGCCGAACCGATTACTCTTGTGGGGCGACTTTGGTCTACCCTACGACATCGTTGCCACACCGGTCTTTGAGTGGCGCGGTGGTTTCCCTTTTTCATTTCTCGATGAGGCACAGAACTTCGTCGGCCCGCGCAACGCCGGCGGGCGTTTTCCTCAATTGATGACACTCGATCTGCTGGTGACGAAAGGGGTCAAGATCCCGTTCCGCGGAAAGAAGTACAAGGGCCGGGTGGGCGTTACCATTTTCAATATCACGAATCACTGGAACCCGCGCGACGTGCAGAACAACCTCGCCAGCCCGCAGTTCGGAACGTTTTACAATAGTCCCGACCGAAGCTTCCGTACTAAATTTGAGTTCGTAAAGTTCTGATGTGGCCCGCTAATAGTAATGTTAAATGTCCTCCCGACAGCGCAGAAGCGGCGACATCAACCGAGAAGGCGTCTCATTTGTGCGTACTTGAAACAGAACGCTTAGTCCTGCGCCGGATGACGACTGATGACGCCGAGTTTATTCTTAAACTCGTCAATGAGCCGTCGTTCATACGCTTTATCGGCGACAAAGGTGTTCGTAACCATGCGGATGCGGTGCAGTATATTCAAACCGGTCCGGTTGCCAGCTATCAGCGGTTCGGGTTCGGACTGTATTTGGTGGAGCTCAAAGAAAGCCGAGTTCCGATTGGGATGTGCGGACTGGTTAAAAGAGACTCGTTACCGGATGTTGATGTTGGTTTTACTTTCCTGCCGGCGTTCTGGTCGAAGGGCTATGCCTTTGAGGCCGCTGTTGCGGTGAAGGCTTACGGAACAAATGTCCTGGGGATAGGCAGGCTGGTTGCCATTACTAATCCGGATAATGAAAGCTCAATCAAGCTGCTCGAAAAGATTGGCTTGAGATTTGAGCGTATGATTCGATTGTCGGAAGATGCGTCTGAGATTAAGTTGTTTGCGTCGGATGTCTAATCGCTGGAGCACAGGCGTGCGGGGTCCCCGGCGGGGCAGCAACGCTGGGGTGCTTGACTGGCCTGCCGACGAGGGAATATGAAACTGAAATGGAGTTTATCTCTGGCGTTGGTTCCGTTTTGTGTTGCCGGTCTTTCCGCCCAGGTGTCCAACAGGGACCGCTGGTCCTCTTTCAGAGGCGAACGGGCCTCGGGGGTAGCTGAAGGACACAACCTTCCGGAACGTTGGGATGGGCAGAAGGGCGTCAATGTTAAATGGAAGACCAGGATCCCGGGCCTGGCCCATTCGAGTCCCATCGTTTGGGGCAATCGAGTTTTCGTAACGACCGCAATCAGCAGTCGAGGCGGTGACAGTTTCCGCCACGGCCTCTACGGTGACGGGACTGCCTCCGAAGACCGTTCTCCGCACCAGTGGAAGATCTATGCTCTCGACAGGAGCAGCGGGAAAGTGCTCTGGGAGAAAATTGCTTACGAGGGGGTGCCGCGCGAGAAGCGACATATCAAAGCAAGTTACGCTAACTCGACACCCGTCACCGACGGCCGCTACGTCATCGCGTTTTTTGGCTCGCAAGGGCTCTACGCCGTTGACATGCAGGGTCGTCTCGCCTGGAAGAAGGATCTCGGCGTTCTTAACGCCGGCGCTTACGACGCGCCTGATTACGAATGGGGCACGGCGAGTTCCTCCATCATTTACAAGAACCTGGTTATCGTCCAGTGCGACACGCAAGGCGAGTCGTTTCTGATCGCGGCCGATATCAAAACCGGCAAAACCATTTGGAAGACAGCTCGCGAAGAACTCCCTTCCTGGGGCACGCCCAATGTCTACGACGTGGCCGGCCGGGTGGAACTCGTGACCAACGCTTCGAACTTTATCCGCGGGTACGATCCTCTGACCGGCAAAGAGCTATGGCGATTAGGCGGGAGCTCCAAGATCACTGCGCCGACGCCCGTCTTCTCGGGCGATCTGATCGTGGTCGCAAGCGGCCGTCGTCCGGAGGCACCTATCTTCGTCATCCGTGCGGGCGCCGCCGGCGATATAACTCTGGGCAAGGGGGAAACCTCGAATAAGTACATCGCCTGGAGCAAACAGGCGCGGGGGTCTTACATGCCGACGCCGTTGATCTACGGCAACTATCTTTATGTGCTGTCGAACCAGGGAGTGTTTGATTGCTACGACCTGAAGACGGGATCAGAGATCTACCGGCAGCGGCTTGCTCATCAGGGTGGAGGATTCAGTGCCTCACCGGTTGCGGCTGACGGAAAAATCTACCTGCCCAGCGAAGACGGAGAAATGTATGTGGTGAAGGCGGGACCTCAGTATGAACTATTGGCAACAAACCCGCTGGGTGAGTTGATGATGGCCACGCCGGCAATCTCATCGGGTACGATGTTCGTCAGGACGCAGCACCACCTCTTCGCCATCAGCCGCTAGGGATAGTGTAATTAGAAACTCTAAGAACATGGGCAGTCAACTGCACCCCTTAGCTGAGAAGATCTGGCGTTACCACCTGATGAATCATCAGCTCCTTAAAGCTGATGTGATTCTCGTACTCTGCAGCCACGACATCAGGGTGGCTGAAAGAGGTGCGGAGCTCTTTCACGAGAGATGGGCCCCGCTGCTTATCTTCTCCGGTGGTCTGGGTACAATCACCAAAGACATTTGGAATGAGCCGGAAGCCGATCAGTTCGCGAAAGTTGCTATCGGGTTGGGTGTACCGAAAGATAAAATACTTATCGAGAACCGATCATCAAACACCGGTCAAAATATTCTGTTTACGAGGCAGTTGTTGGCGGAGAAAGAAATTGACCCGCAGAAGTTCATCCTGGTACAGAAGCCTTACATGGAACGTAGGAGTTTTGCCGCCTTCAAGAAACTGTGGCCGGAGAAAGAAGTCGTCGTTACTTCGCCCCAGGTCTCCTTCAATGAATATCTCGACCACTATGCCAGTAGAGAACTTTCACGCGACGAAGTGATCAGCATCCTGGTCGGGGATCTGCAGCGGATTAAGCTTTACCCGGAGAAGGGTTTTCAGATTTACCAGGAGATACCTCATGATGTTTGGGCCGCGTACGAAGAGCTGGTGCAGGAAGGATATAACCAGAGGCTTATCACAGCCTGATCCGAGGTGCTGGTTCAGGTTGGTAGGGCAGCCGCGATGGCACTCAAGCTACCGAACCGAGGAGCGACCGGATCGGGACGGTATGACTCAACCACTGAAGATTTGCGATACCACGCCGTTTGAAGAGCGATAGACCAACTGCGAGAGTAAATAAACATGGCCGATGCAGACAAGACCTACCCGTATGTCACTCACTTGAACGTGCTCTACGCTCCGGCGGAGGTTGTGGACGTGCCTGCATTGGTTGCAGCTTGCACCGACCGCTGGTACAACCAGACTCTTTGCCGAGTGAACGAATCCGTCGTGCGACTGGGCGTGATCCAGGGAGACTACCACTGGCATAAGCACGACGATGAAGATGAATTCTTTTACGTGGTCGAAGGCAAATTCCTGATCGATTTGGAGAGCCGCACGGTTGAACTCGAGCGCGGCCAGGGTTTCGTAGTTCCAAAAGGCACAATGCATCGCCCGCGGGCACTCGAACGTACCGTGATCCTCATGGTCGAAGGCGCGGGAATCATACCGACGGGCGACGAGTAAATGCTCCAGCGCGACCGTACGGGAGTGAAACGGAAAACCTAAGGTGAACACGACACCATTAACTGACATCGCGCCTGATATATTTAGGAAGCGATTACTTTTGGAAGGCTATTTCAGCGTTGAGGTGTCGGCAGAAACACTGCTCAAGTATTTTTCGCATATCACGACCGAGCTGGGACTGCGGACATACGGCGACCCCATCGTCCATGAAACGCGCGGCGCAGGAAAAAATGTCAATGAAGGATTCGACGATTTGTGCCGTTGATTGACTCGGGCATCTACATCAGCGTATGGGTGAATCCCAAGTTCCTCTCCACGATTATTTACACCTGTGGCGAGTTCGACTCCGAGACGGCCGTAAACGCAGTCAAAGACTTCTTTCAGATTTCGGAATTTCAAGCGGCAATTTTCTAATCTTGCGAAGGAGAAGTATAGGAGGCGCGATGGCGGAAGTAAAAACGAAACCAACGGAAGAGAGTGTTTCTGGTTTTCTCAAAACGGTTTCAGACAAGAGTCGGCGAGAGGACTGCCTTACGGTGCTCGAGCTCATGAAAGACGTGACGGGCGAAGAACCTAAAATGTGGGGCAGCAGTATTGTTGGTTTCGGACGCTATCGCTACAGGTACGAAAGCGGGCGCGAAGGCGAATGGATGATCACGGGATTCTCCCCACGGAAGAGCGACCTGACCCTCTACATCATGCCGGGCTTCGAGCCTGCCTCGGAGCTCATGGCTCGTCTTGGTAAACACAAGACGGGGAAGTCGTGCCTATACATAAAGAAGCTTGCTGACGTCGACTTGGGCGTGTTGAGGAAGATCGTAGAGAAGTCTGTTAAGCGAATGGCTGGTAAGCGAGTTGAGAAGTAAGGGTAGCCCGTCAGGCGAGCCGCCCAAGAGTCTTATGCCAAAATATGTTG
>JACDCK010000183.1 GCA_013817595.1 Pyrinomonadaceae bacterium
GTGCGGCGCCAGCGCGGCCATCATTTGCAGAAAAATGTCTTCTACGAGAGGCACGCGATCGGGCCAGGTAAGAGGATCTTTGGGCCATGTGAGCCAAGTCGCCTGGTGTCGGCCCCACTCGGCCGGCATGTGATAACCGAGTACAGCGGGAGTCGACTTCTTCATCTCTTGGTGGATGAGGGTTCCAGAAAACGTGCGGATAGGGGAGCATACGAGTCGATGCGGCGATCGCGAAGGAACGGCCAGTTTTGCCGCGTCTCCTCGATCTTGTTGAGGTCGCATTCCACCACCAGCACTTCTTCTTTGTCCGCGGATGCTTTCGCAATGATGCGGCCGAAGGGATCCGCGACGAACGACTGGCCCCAGAACGTAAGATTGCCCTCACGTCCGACGCGGTTTACAACTACGACGAAAAGCCCGTTGGCAATTGCATGCGCGCGCTGGATAGTCTCCCAGGCGGAATGCTGAGCCTGATTCATTTCGTCCTTTTCACCAGGCAGCCAGCCGATCGCTGTGGGGTAGAAGAGAAACTCGGCGCCGGAAAGCGCAGTCAAACGCGCTGCCTCGGGAAACCATTGGTCCCAGCACACCAGGGTGCCGACTTTTCCGAACCTTGTGTCATGTGTTTGAAATCCCAGATCTCCGGGCGTGAAATAAAACTTCTCGTAGTAGAGCGGATCGTCGGGTATATGCATCTTGCGATACTTGCCAACGATCTTGCCGTCGACATCGATAATGACGGCAGTGTTGTGATAGATGCCGGGGGTTCGTTTCTCAAACAGCGATGCGACGATGACAATCTTTTTTTCCCGCGCAACTCTGGAAAGGGCGTCTGTCGAAGGCCCAGGAATCGATTCCGCAAGCTTAAAAAGTTCAGTGTCTTCAGTCTGGCAGAAGTACTGGGACCGGAAAAGCTCCTGCAGGCAGACGATCTGCGCACCTTTTTTCGCGGCTTCGCCGATGCGCGATACCCCTTTCTTGAAATTCAGTTCCGGCCTTTCATCGCAACTCATCTGCAGGAGCCCGACGGATACGGTGTTTGACTTTGAATTTTTCGGCATGCAAGCGAGTATATCAAAGCATGTTCTGTTTGGCTTTTCGGCCCTGCTCTCCAGAAACGGTGCTGGATCTCAAGCTCCGCTAGTTTGCCGGCAGGAAGGATACACTTTCCAATTGGCATTCTTATTTCATTGTCATTGTTTACTTCTTGTTCGTGTCCGTTCGTGTGATTTCGTGGATCGTTCTTATCTGTCGGCCAAGCAAACGATCCACGAAGTAACACGATCCACGAAGTAACACGAACGGACGCGAAATAAAATTCAGAAAGAATGACGAACGAACAATTATGAAAAATGTCAAATAACGAATCGAAATGTCCGTCCCTACTGCTCCTCGGTTTCGTAATTGAATCAACCCTATCAAAGCCTAGTCTCTCGCGTTCACATCAACCACTACTCCAGACGTTGGACTTTGGACATTGGACTTTGGACTCGGTAAGATGGCCGGTCAATTATTAACCCAAAGTCCCAAGAGAGAATATCTAATGGTTGAATTCGAACTAACCGAAGACCACAAGGCCCTAAAACAGACTGTCCGTGAGTTTGCCCAAAAAGAGGTCGCACCCTATATCAAAGAATGGGACGAGAAGCAGGAATTCCATCCTGAGGTGCTGAAGAAGATGGGCGACCTAAATCTGCTCGGCGTGTGCGTCACCGAGAAGTACGGCGGCGCAGGCTTCGATTACATCTCGCTCGGTCTCATCTGCGAAGAGCTGGAAGCCGTTGATACTTTTCTGCGTGTAGTCATGTCGGTGCACACGGGACTCAATTCACTGACGCTTTACTCCTGGGGCACTGAGGATCAAAAGCGCAGGTATCTCGTTCCGCAAGCCAAAGGTGAAAAGTTGGCGACTTACGGTTTAACTGAACCGGGCGCAGGTTCGGACGTGGTGGGCTCGCGCTCAACTGCGCGGCGCGACGGCGACGAATACGTTCTTAACGGCGAGAAAATGTGGATCAGTCTCGCTGACGTGGCCGACAACTTTCTCTTCTTTTGTTGGACTGACGAAGAGAAGCGGCGGCAACGCGATCACAGTGGCATGTCCTGCTTCATTGTCGAACGTAGCATGAGGGGATTCTCATCGGGAACGATTCACGGCAAGCTGGGCATCCGCGCCGGCAATACCGGATATTTTTCATTGCAGGACGTACGTGTCCCGAAGGAAAACCTGGTCGGTGAAGAGGGCGAGGGATTCAAGATCGCAATGTTTGCTCTCGAGCAGGGTCGCTACACTGTCGCTGCCGGAGCGACAGGCGTCATTCGCGCTTCGCGAGATGCTTCGGTCTCTTACGCCCTTCAGCGCGAAACCTTCGGCACAAAGATCGCAAACCACCAACTGGTCAAACAGAAGATTGCGGAGATGGAGGCCGATTACCAGATAGCCCATTTGCTCTGGTTGCGTGCGGGCTATCTCAAGAACACGGGGCAAGCCAACGCTCGCGCTACCAGTCTGGCGAAGTGGCAGGCCACTGTGAGGAGCGAAAAAGCGGCTTCCATGGCCATCGAGGTTCACGGGGCCAACGGTTATTCCAACGACTACCCCGTCGAACGTTACTTGCGCAACTGCAAAGCCGCGATCATCTACGAAGGAACCCGCGACATACACACACTAATGCAAGCCGACTGGGCCCTGGGTTTGAAGAGTGAGAAGTCTGCGCGTAAGAGGTTGCCGCCCTGGAGTCCGGCAGACGCTCGCGGTGCGGCCGCTGATTAAGCTGGAAGGAGTTGTAGGGGCGGCACTCCGTGGCCGCCCCTTGCTCTGTTAGACTAGGCAGCATGGACGCCTCAGTTGTTCAATGTTGCTTCTGCGGTAATTCAATCCGGCCTGCTAATCACGATCCAATCTCCCTAATCATCCCGCTTGACGCTGAAGGCTCTCAGAACCTTTGGGCGCACGAGAATGCTTGAGACAGCATCTCCACGAGTTTGTGCCGCTCGCTATAGATGAGACGGCATGACTCAACCTCCGTTGAACATTGTAATGACCTACTAGCCCCCAACGATCCACGAAACGACACGAAGCACCACGAAATTCTTGTTAGTGTAGTGCCGTGTGGTTTCGTGAATCGTATTTCACCCTGAAAAGCAAAATTAGGGCAAACAACCCGGCACATTTTGTCAACACTCAACCCAGTCCCGTGGGGACGAAATGTTTATAGGACCGGGGCCCCAAGACACTACAGCTCAGAGGAGCGTAATGTTCTTAGCGTCGTGTGACGGAAGTGAGTCAAGCACCGATATATTTCGCTCCTTCGGAGCTTCTAAATTCTTTTTGGTACGACTGGTCTATAAACATTGAGTCCCTACGGGACTGTGACGCAGAAACCTGCTATTTGTTACAAGAACTTTAGAATCAGCGCCCTAGCGTTTCGCTTCGAAGATCCGGTTGAAGGGTGTCTCCGTAGCGCGGCGGAATTGAGTGAAGCCGCCGGCAAGTACCGTATCGCGAATAGCATCTTCCGTAGCAACTGCCCCAAGCGCCGGGCCGTTCAGGGCCATTGAATTTGCCGTGCAGCAGAGTGTAGAAGCGCCGGCGAAGGTGCGGCCGATGATGTTGAAATTCTCCTCGACCGTGTTGCCGGCCATTGGTTCCACAATCAAAACTGCACCGTCGTCGGCGAGCGTTGCAAACGCACGCTTGCAGGCGCTTACCGGGTCACCCATGTCGTGCAGGCAATCGAAGAAAGCAATCATGTCATATTGTTGATCCGGAAAGTCGCTGGCGTTAGCGACTTCGAAAGTCACGCGATCCGAAACACCGGCATCTTTCGCGCGTTGGCGCGCAGTTTCAATCGACTTTTCGTGATTATCAAAACCCCAGAACTTCGACGTCGGATAAGCCTGGGCCATGATGACCGTCGAAGAACCATGGCCGCAGCCGATGTCTGCAACCTTGCCCTCCGCCTTTAGTTTTTCCTCAACCCCGGTGAGCGCGGGAATCCACGAAGCGACCAAATGCGCGGCGTAACCCGGTCGGAAAAAGCGTTCCGTGCCTACAAAGAGGTCGGGATCATGTTCGCCCCAGAGCATGCCGCCACCATTCTTAAATGCATTTTCAATTCGCGAGACTGCGGCCGTCATGGCTTTAACAACATAGAAACCGCCGCCCACAAAAAAAGGACTTGCTTCATCCGTCAGTGCCACCGCCTGCTCTGGCGAAAGCGAATAGCGACCGCTCGCAGCGTCATAGTCGACATATCCCCCCGCTGCCTGGTTGATTAGCCACTCGCAAATATAGCGTTCGTTGGTGGAAGTTTTCTGGGCGAGCTCGGCAGGAGTTACCGGCTCGTCGCCAGCCATCGCTTTGTAAAGCCCGAGCTTTTGCCCGATGTAGACGAGTGCCGAGCTCAGTGCCGCGCCAAAATCTCCTACAACCTTACCAAGAAATGCATTCATTTTGTCTTCGTTTATGGGTCGGATTTGACCTGCCGTTGCCATTAAAAACCTCCTCCTGTCTAAGAGCGGGTTGGTTACCGGGAATGAATTCAGCCAATGATGGCGATGCTTCTTTATGCCAAGTCGACCTGTCAAGTCAAGAGAGCCCCGGGGTCGGGTAGTGTCTAGTAGTGTCTTATTTGAGAGTATTCTGTGTTGCCACAATTACGGAACCGAGGAGCGGCCGGGTCAACTGTGCGGAACGCTCAACACACGGTAGAATCGCGACCCCTTCCAATTCTGACACGGTTCAGACTTAAGGTGTGGCTCACCCTGCTCATATTCAACGTACAGAATGGCCTCCATTAGGTCTTGTTCATTCCAAAGACGCCTCTTGCTGCCGTTCAATCTCCACTTGCGAGTTTTGCGCTTCTCACGAATTGCCGTTTCGATGGCTGCTCGTCGCCTGCAGTAAGTTTGACCGGCGGGCGCTTCAGAGCGTGTTCGTTGTATTGTCGCCAGCGTTGGTGTCCCTAACGCGGCCTAGATGCAAGGGAGTTTTTCGCGTCACCTCGTAGTCCGAAGCGCAAAGTCCAGGCTAGTCAACCACCGTCTCGCTGAATGAGGTGGCCACTCCTACGCGTTCGATACGTGGTGCTATCGGCGGAATGCTTTTTTCTGTAGTGGCACCCCTTGCCGCAAGCTCCGTTTCGGCTTCAAGTATTATGTGAGTAGTTTGCAGAACCGTGTCGGGATTTAGAGAGATTGATGAGATGCCCTTTTCCACAAGGAAGCGGGCAAACTCAGGATAGTCTGAGGGCGCCTGACCGCAAATTCCAATCTTCTTACCGGCTCGATGAGCTGCTTCGATAGCCAGGGTCACCATTCGTTCAACTGCCCCATCGCGCTCGTCGAACAGATGCGCCACCATTTCCGAATCGCGATCAAGACCGAGCGTTAACTGCGTCAGATCATTTGATCCAATCGAATAGCCGTCGAAGACGCGCAGGAACTCATCGGCGTAGATGACGTTGGCGGGCAGTTCGCACATCGCGTAAATCTCGAGTTCGTGTTTGCCCTGTTTTAGTCCAAACTCCGCCATCAGGCCGACGACCCGTTCCGCTTCCGCCACCGTGCGGCAGAAGGGAATCATGGCCTTCACGTTCACAAGGCCCATCTCATCGCGCACGCGCTCGAGCGCCAGGCATTCCAGCTTGAAGCCTTCCCGGTAACGATCGTCGTAGTATCGCGACGCCCCTCGGAAGCCGAGCATCGGGTTCTCTTCCGTCGGTTCA
>JACDCK010000184.1 GCA_013817595.1 Pyrinomonadaceae bacterium
CCACCGGCCGGTGCACGCGTTTTCTGCGGGTCCGCCCGCGGGCTACACAGGTGCTCCGAACGAGGAGCCCGAAGCCTGTGCTGAATGCCACGTGCCGCCAGATGCAGGAACCGGCCAAATCTCAATTACGGCGCCGCAGAGCTACATTCCGGGCCAAACTTACCAGGTGACGGTTATGCACACCAACGCCGATCCCACACGTCTACGGTGGGGCTTCCAACTGACCGGGCTCGATCCTTCTGATGAGAAGGCTGGGAACCTGCAGAGCACGGACGGTCTCACACAAGTGCTCGACAACGCTGGGCCTGGCAGTGCCAGGCAATACATCGAACATACAGCTGCGGGCACATTTATAGGTCAGCAAAATGGCGCTAGCTGGACTTTTAACTGGACCGCGCCCGCAACCGATGTAGGAGTGGTCACCTTTTATGCAGCTGGTAATCACGCCAATAATGACGGCAACACTTCGGGGGACTACATTTACACTACCTTTGTGGCCTCCGCGCCCGCATCAACCACGCCGGACTTTGCTCTTAGCGTTACGCCGTCTTCAAGAAACATAACCCCTGGAGGGAGCGCTCAGTATTCGCTGACCATCACGCCGTTGGCCGGCTTCACCGGATCTGTAAGTCTCACCGCGACCGGTCTACCGGCAGGTGTAAGCCCCAGCTTTAACCCGACCTCCGTCAACGTCACTGACGCCACATCGAAAACTTCGATTTTGACACTCACCAGCAGCGCTGGGACGCCTCTGGGAAACCAGGCGATCAACATCAATGGCCAGTCGGGTGCGCTAATGCAGACAGCGCAGGTGAACCTAAACGTGGTCAATCCTGCCAGTGTGGATCTTTCAGTGAGCAAGACTGCCTCGCCAAATCCCGGACAGGTGGGCGTTAACCTTTCCTATCGTATTGTTGTTACAAACAACGGTCCGGCCATGGCGACGAATGTGAACGTCAGCGACGCGCTTCCCGCTGGAGTGAATTTTTCCTCCTCCACGCCAACGCAAGGCTCGTGTAGCGGAGCCGCAACCGTAAGCTGCAACCTGGGAAGTTTGGCTAATGGTGCTTCAGCGATCGTTACAATCGTTGTAGTTCCTTTCGCTGAAGGTCAAATCAGCAACACGGCTACGGCGAGCGCAAGTGAAAGTGACATTGATACCAGCAATAACTCTTCCCCCATCAGTCTCTTTATCCAGGGGGTAGCTGCGTCCCCGACGATGCTTGACGACAACCTTACCGTGAGTACTGTGGCCACCGGGCTCGATCAGCCCACGACGATGGCATTTCTTAGTGCCAACGATTTCTTCGTGTTGGAAAAAGCCACGGGCAGGGTTCAGCGAATAGTGAATGGCACTCTGAACAGTACTGCGCTTGATCTGGCTGTGAACTCGGCTTCCGAGCGCGGGCTGCTGGGAATCGCCTTGCATCCGCAATTCTCGTTAAACGGTTTCGTCTACCTCTTTTGGAGTGAAAGCACGACCGGATCTGACACCACAAATCCCGATGCTTCTCCGCTACTGGGTAATCGAGTCGATCGCTATGTCTGGAACGGAACGACGCTCACTTTCGATCGCAACCTAATTCGTTTACGCGCATTGCAGCAGGACGCGGGCCAACCTTCGCGCGGCAATCATAATGGCGGCGTGATTCGCTTTGGACCTGACGGGAAGCTTTACATTCTATTCGGAGACAATGGCCGTCGCGGATTCCTGCAGAACCTACCCACTGGTGGGCCAGTGCCGGACGATCAGTTTGGTGGGCCGGAACCTGACGATGCGCACTTGACCGGCGTCGTTCTCCGTCTGAACGACGACGGTACCACTCCTTCAGACAATCCTTTCTTCAGCGCCAACAGTGGCCTCACCGGCCAGGCCGCTGCCAATGTGAAAAAGATTTTTGCCTATGGCGTGCGCAATGGTTTTGGCCTGGCCTTTGACCCGCTGAGCGGCAACCTGTGGACGCAGGAAAACGGCGACGACACTTTTGATGAGATGAACCGAGTGCGCCCGGGTTTCAATGGCGGTTGGATACAGGTCATGGGTCCGGCTGGCCGGATTAACGAATACAAGTCGATTGAAACGACTTATGGCAACGGCACCCTGCAACAGTTGCGCTGGCAGCCGACCAACATTGCCGATACTCCCCAAGCGGCGCTGGCACGTCTTTATATGTTGCCGGGCGCGCAGTATGTCGAGCCGGAATTTAGTTGGAAGTATGCGGTTGCGCCGGCGGCGCTTGGTTTTGTGAAGGGCAGGGGATTAGGGCCGCAGTTTGAGGGCGACATGTTTGTCGGCGCTTCCCGCACAACTCTGTCTAATGGCTTCCTGTTCCGATTCAAATTTACCGCCGACCGTCAGCGCTTCGCATTTACGGATCCCCGGTTGAACGATTTGGTCGCCGACAACCTCGACAAATTCGACCTTGCCGAGAGTGAGAGCTTACTCATTGGCCGTGACTTTGGGGTCGCGACAGAGATTCAAACTGCTCCCAACGGCAACGTGTTCGTAGTCTCGCTCTTGACTGGCTCAGTCTACGAAATCAAGGCCAAACCGAGCCTCGTTTTCACAGCTACGCTCAATGGTGCACAGGAGGTCCCGGCGACCAACTCCACGGCGACCGGTACAGCGACGCTGGTTCTCAGCCCTGACGAAAGAACCGCACGCTTGTCACTGATCTTCAGTGGCCTGAGCACCCCACAGACTGAGGCGCACATTCACGGCCCGGCCGCGACCGGCAGCACTGCTGGGCCCATTTTCCCGCTCCCCCTCGGTCAGCTCAGCGATTTTCAAATCAGCTTAACGCCCGCTCAGGTTCTGGATCTGAAGAATGGATTGCACTACGTGAATGTCCACAGCACGATGTTTCCCAACGGCGAGATTCGCGGGCAATTCCAGAATTCATCTTCGTCGAGTGCCATTGGGCTTGGCGCCAGCAGTCTGGTGGTCAGCGAAGGTGAAGGCAGCGTCAATGTCACGGTGACCAGGCTCGGCAATACCGCCGGCGCCGCGACTATAAACTACACCACGAGCGACAGCGCTGGTGCGAACCAGTGCAACAGTTTCAATGGTACTGCGTCGTCTAGATGTGATTACGGAACGGTGGGCGGCACTTTAAGCTTCGCGGCTGGCGAGACGTTCAAGATCGTTTCAATTCCCATCGTTAATGATGCTTATGCGGAGGGAAGTGAAACTTTCACGATCAGGCTGAGTAGTCCTACCGGCGCCAACCTGGGGCCACCCACGACCGCCATTATCACCATAAACGATAATGAGAGTACGAACGGCGCTAATGCGATTGACGATACTCAATTCTTTGTTCGTCAGCATTACATAGACTTTCTCAGTCGTGATCCAGACGCGGCAGGCCTGGCGTTCTGGACCAATGAGATCACCTCATGCGGAGCCGACGCGCAGTGCGTCGAGATCAAGCGCATCAACGTTTCCGCAGCCTTTTTCCTCTCGACCGAGTTTCAGCAGACTGGCTATCTTGTCTATAAGGCGAATCAGGCATCTTTCAACTCGGGCGAGACACTGAAGCTAGAAGACTTTCTGACCGACACGCAGGAGATTGGGCGCGGTGTCGTCATTGGCCAGCCTGGCGCAGACGAGCTGTTGGAGGCGAACAAGGAACGGTTCTTCAACGACTTCGTGCAGCGTCCGGCATTCCTCGCCGCTCTGGCCTATCCGACGACTTTGACTGCAGTGCAGTTCGTTGACAAACTTAATGCCAACACGTTTGACCCGCGCAACCCGGGGTCGGGCGGCGCGCTGACACAGACTCAGCGCGACGCGCTGGCCGCCCAGTTGATGCCCAATCCGGCATCGCCTACGTTACGCGCGCAAGTATTGCGTGCTGTCTCGGAGAATGGAGTCTTCAACACGCGGCAGTTCAACAAAGCCTTCGTGCTAATGCAATACTTTGGCTACCTGAGAAGAAACCCGAACGATGCACCGGAACCGACGTTGGATTTTCAGGGCTACAACTTCTGGCTGGAAAAACTGAACCAGTTCAACGGCAACTTCGCCAACGCCGAGATGGTGAAAGCGTTCCTCGTCTCCGGCGAGTACAGGCAAAGGTTTGGCCCGTGATGGTTTATTCTCCAATAAAACTCGGAGCCGCATTCTGGAGCAGATTATCGGCTGAACTTTATACCGTGGTCAGTTAGTCGCTGAGAAGGCCGTTCCGGAGCTGGTTGATTCGTGCTCTAGGCGTCGCCCGCGCTCCAGCGCTAGCAGATTTCGTACTCTATGCGTAACCGCGCTTCCGGAGCTGGTTGATTCGTGCTCTAGGCGTCGCTTGGCGCTCCGGCGGTAGCTGTCTTTCGTACTTTATGCGGCACAGCTTTCAACTTTACTTCTTTCAGAATCGTGTTGTCTGGATCTAATTGAACGGTGACAGGTGCGGTGTCAATACGTAGCTCCTGAATTGTTTCCTTGCCAACGGGCTTGAGGAGGACTCGCCGCTTTCCATTCGCGGTGATGACGTCGATAGGAATTGAATTTGAGAAAGAGGGTTCCGGTTGTAGCTGTTTGAGATGCAGTCTGATACTTCGACGGTTCTTATTCCACTGCCAGTAAAGCTCGTATTGGGGATGTCCTTTTCCGTAGATCCAGCTCTGGAAAAACGCACGAAGATCTGTGCCTGAAGTTTCCTCAAACGCGGCACGAAGGTCCTCGGTACTGGCTGTTGAGTTCTTGTGCCTGCTGTAGTAAGTCCTCACGCCCTCGAAAAAAGCCTTGTCCCCCAGAGAAGAGCGGAGCATGTGTAGAACCCAGGCACCCTTCTGGTAGTTGTTTGCATTAAGCAACTTGAACAAGTCTTCAGTTTCGTTGTCGAAGATTGGGCTGCGAGTCTTCTCGGCGTAGCGAAAATAAGTTTCGGCTGCCTGCCGCATATAGCCTCGAAAAGCCTTCTGTCCCTCGTGTCTTTCAACAAACAACCCGGCGAAATAGGTGGCAAATCCTTCGCTTAACCAGAGGTCAGCCCACGTCGATTCAGTTACGGAGTCTCCAAACCATTGATGCGCGATTTCGTGGGCTACAAGTGTGACAAGTCCGCGGCGTATGTTGAAAACGTTACTGATTGGCTGGGCTCCACTTTTCGCGTCGAAGACTGTGCTGCTGAACACAATTGCGCTGGAGTTTTCCATTCCCCCAAAACGAGTGGAGCCGACAATCAAGGCAAGTTTCTCATAGGGGTAAGGGGCTATTGTCTGGTTAAAGAATTTGAGCGATGGACTTGCGGGCGCGAATCCCTGCATCGCGAATTTCCGATTAGACTGTGGTACGTAGTATGAAAGCGACGTTGAAGCAGGCTTCGACGGTTCGATTTTCGCAAACTGTCCCGCGGCGATGATCATGCAGTATGGCGGGATGGGAGCGCTTTCCGTGTATGTCCAGGTCCGGGTGCCGGGCAAGACCGTCTGAACTTTATCCAGACGGCCGTTCGCTACTACCACATTTCGCGCAGGTGCCGTCACCTTGAAACTGACGGTGGCCTTAGCTGAAGGATGATCCAGAGTGGGAATCCAGTGGTGAACGCGATTGGGCCAGTTGTCTCCGACGGCAGAAGGTCTTCCGTCCTTGTCGGCCATGAGGATGAGGCCGTCTTTGGGTTTGCCGTGGTAATCGATGGACACGACAACCCGCGTACCTTTTGTAAACTCCTGAGAAAGGCTCAGATTGATCTTGCCTGCAGCGTGTTCGAATCTGGCAGCACTAGCG
>JACDCK010000185.1 GCA_013817595.1 Pyrinomonadaceae bacterium
CATTTGGAGTGGGTCGCCCGAGTCGTTGAGGATCAAAACTTCAGGAATCAGCTGGCGAATCTGTTCGCGCTCGTAGTCCGAATCATCGAGAAATACAAAGCTGTCGAGACCAAGGCCCAGTTCAGCCGCGGCTTCGCGAAGGTTCTCGTGTTTGTGATTCCAGTCGATTTTGCGGACTGCGAAGTCGTCCCATTTCAGGAGCATGTCCGGAAGCGATTCGAAAGCTTGTCGTGCGTCAGCCTCGTTATTTTTTGAAAGTAACACCAGCAGGATTCCGCGGTTCCGCAGTTCGAGCAGCTCGCGCTGAAGGCGAAGGTGCACATTACCGGGGAAGTCATGACCGAGCTTCAGATTTTCGATTCCATCTTCTCCCACAACACCTCCCCATAACGTTTCATCAAGATCAATCGCCAGGACCTTACGGCGCGCTACGATCAGCGGACGCAAACTGCGCGCGAGGAAAAGACCAAATGCCACCTGGCCTTTCGCGCTAAATGGCTGGCGGGCGAGAAAATCCAGCATAGGGTCAGCTTGCGGGCTGCCCTCTGCGGCGGCCCAACGAGCGAGATCGAGCACATAGACGAAGCCGCTACCTGTCGCAACTTCGTAAATCTTCTGATTGATCCTTGCTACGGCCGCGCAGACTCCGGCGGAATGCTGGGCCGCAAATACCGGATTCGAAAAATGTAACGGTAGCGCGATTGTTGAGAGGAACAGGGGCACTCCACGCATCCGGCGCTGGTGCAGGCTCACAACCCTATCGACTCTTTCGATCGTCTGTTCGATGCGGGCGAATATTTCCTCAGGAAAGCCGTGGGAAAACGGGAAAAGGACCTCCGGCAAGACTTCCTCCACTCGCCAAATGACGACGCGTGCATCGGGTGGTTCCTGTGACTCCGCGGGTGATTGCGCAATGTGAGCTTCTATACTGTCGAGCGGAGCGAGTTGCAGTTGCGGCCGAGCAGGCACGCAGCTCAACGCAAAGGACAGCGCCGGGAGGATGGGTTCGAGATTGCAGGTGCCAAGTATCTCGATCTTTAGCGAGGGGCCGCGAAGTTGAGGATCCAGCTCCTCGAGCAAGCGCATAGCGCCCCGCATCTTAGCCAGGCTGGCCGATTCAAGTGCTGCCGTGATCGCCTCTTTCTGCGGCGCAGGAAAGTTTTGTATCCAGTGATCGATCACGTTAACTGCTTAAGTTTGTTTAAGTAGGGCGATGGCGAGATGCAGGCCGCTCCCGAAGCTGTAGACGGCATGCAGCTGGCCTCGCTCCGACCCTTCATAGGTTTCTAGTGAAATGGTGGCGTCACTGCTCAGGCAATGCGCTCGTTCCGCCATTCCATTGATAATTGCATTCTCTTTCGGCACCTTGAGGAAGTGACTCACTAGTTGCCACGCTTCTACAAACATATTGGGGTAGTGACATATCATCGCCGCGCCGTTCGAGGTCACGCCAGTGAGCTTGCATAGTTGTTGTGTCATTTGCACAGCCCGCTTCACCACCTCCAGCCACGGAATGATCTCGCGGGAGCTGGAGTATTGCGCCACCCCCATCACTTTATACCCCTGCGGCTCCCGGCTAACGACAAACCCGGAAGCGGCATCGGACGTAAGAAGCTTCTCCCGCACACCATCATACGTGGTATCGGAAGGTTTCAGGTCGGCGGTTAAACAGAGAACTCTATCTGTGCTCACGGCTCGCATAATCCCGGCAGCAAGCGTGACTAGAGACATCAGGCCCGTACATCCGCTCGTGTAAGAACCCCAGTAGGGAACATGATCCAGTTCGAGACGACGGAGCAGAGCAGCCGGAAAATACCTGGCACGCGCGAGAAGTTCCCGATTACCGGCGGCGATTGCCTCCAAAGTATTTGCCGCATAAGAGTGGTGCACGACGAACGCACTCGGCTGCTTGCACCTTTCCAGGAGCGAGTGGATGAGCGGAGCAACGAACGTAATTAGATCGGTGCCGGGCTCTACCGACCGATTATAACGATAGCCGAGCTTTTCCAGTGCTTCCACAGAACTAGCCAACAGATCCCTCTGCGCCAGTTCTTCTAGTGTGTGCCGCAACGGTCCCAGGACATGCGCGCAATGCGACAGGTAAAGATCTTCCCGGCGATAATCGAAAAGTAATTCGCTCACGAATGAGGAGGTTGTCCCTTGTCGAGTGGACTGCGTTAGAACCGGTTTAACGGCCCAACCCGAATAAGTTTTTCAATTGTTGTAAGCTATTCTCCAGCTCGCGATTTGCCGAAGTGTCAGTTGACGTGGAATTCTTCTCGCCCCCGTCAGGAGCGAGCCTCTGTCTCCTCGAGCGTCTTTAGCAGGGCTCCGCGATCAAACTTACCATTGGCGTTAAGGGGGAACCGGCTCAACACACGCACGTTTTTCGGTACCATGTAGAGGGGCAGTCTTCTCTTCAAATCTTCTAGTAAAGCTTTCGTGTCAAAGCTGTCGGTCTGCAGGAACACCTCGATGCCGTCGGCGCCACTCTCCGTCTTCGGCCATCCTACCGCAACAACGCCATCGAGGCCAGACGCCTGCCGAATGGTGGCCTCCACCTCCCCGAGTTCAACTCTATGCCCAAGTATTTTGATCTGGCTGTCGAGCCGTCCTAGATAGACGAATGGTTTCTCCGCCGATGGCCGACGGACTCGATCTCCGGTCCTGTAAAAGATTGTATCTTCACCAGGAACACGGACGAACGCTCGTCTCGTTTTCTCCTCATCGTGCCAGTAACCCAAGCTTAGCTGTGGCCCCGTCATCACCAACTCGCCGTCTCCACCCTCCGGCACGTGTCGCAATTGATCATCAACTATCAAGGCTCGCATCCCGTCGAAGGGTTCTCCGATCGGCACCACGCCTTGCTCGCTTTCGGCAGGCGAAGTAACATTGTCCCAGCGGTAGGCTGTACAGGCAATCGTTAGCTCGGTAGGACCATAAATATTTTCGATTATCGAATTGGGAGCTGCCAGTGCCCACTGGCGCGCGATTTCCATCGGCAAAGCTTCGCCACAAAACAAGCTGAGCCGCAAACCTGGATACATATCTGGCTTGAGCACACCAAATCGCCGCATAAAGACCGCAGTCGATGGCACAGAAAACCACACGGTGAGACGCGCACCATTAATGAAAGCGCCCGGTTTGATCATCTGCTTCTGAGTTGGGCAACAGACGCACGCCCCATTTTCCCAAGCCACAAAGAGATCGTGCGCTGACAAGTCGAATGTCATGTCGAACGTCTGTGAGACACGATCTTCGTTCGTGAACTGATAACGTTTGGAAACGTAATCGACGTAATGCAGGACGTTGCCGTGCGAGACCATTACGCCTTTCGGCTGGCCGGTGCTTCCGGACGTGAAGAGTAGGTATGCTATTGAGTCCGTCGGAACGTGGCGAGGGTGCCAGTTCTCCACGGGAGAGAGGCCATCCGCACCTATCACTCGATGAGCCGGGAATTTTGCGGCCAAAGCCTGGACATCCGGTAAACCAGGCAAAATCAATACCATCGGCCTCACAATATTCGCCAGAAGAGCTTCTAATTGACCCGCCGATTCTTCGTCGATGATGACACACTGGCACATCGACCTCTCCAGCATCACCCGTGTGCGATCGACCGGAAAAGTGCGATTGAGAGGGACATACCCGTGACCAGCTAGCAGTGCTCCGAGAACCCCCACGTAAGCGGTCTCGGAGCGATAGGCGAAGACCGCTGTGAGCGACGATCCACCAGGCGATGCCTTATCCTGTATCGTAGCGGCCAGGCGAGTCGCCCTCTCTGCCAGCTCCCGGTATGTGACTTGGCGTCCTGCGACATCAATCGCAGGCCGGTCGGCAAATCGACGGGAAGAATTGAGAAATCCACTCCACAGGAGCCGTCTCGATTCGGTTGTGTTACTCATAATTGTAGATGCATTAGCCAGTTGCGAGCCGGAGCAGCGGATTCCGCTGAAAAGCAGGAGAAGCGCAATCGCTGAGAGTAATTGAGTCCTTCGCGATGTTTCTCGTTCAGAGCTGTCTGGCAGAACTCCCGCTTGTGCTGTCGGATTGGAGCTGAAGTGCTCGCATCGACGGCGAACGTCGCGGGCGGCCGTGCGACCTCAAGGATGAGCGGCAGGGCTGCAGGATTTGGCGTCGGGACATGAATATCTATTCCATTGAGGCGCTCTGCCGCCGGGTCGATACAGATCTTTGGGCGCCAGAAGAAACAGCAATGTGTGCGCCCCGACAAGCGGGGATGCGCCGACAAGAACGAGCATCTTTTATCGTGCAACTCACGCGGTATCAGGAGAGAAACTTCTCAGCAGCAATTCGTGATCGATCAGTTTGTTATCTTTCCCCAGCGCGGTGTTTGCCGCCCGCCGGTCTTAAGCCGGTTGCGCGGATCATACGTACGATGCGTCAACTAAGATCTCTGCATGAGCAGTTTAATCCCGGAAAACAATTGATTTATTACCATGAATCAGCACCCGATCCGCGATATGCCACCGTACACTGCGGGCGAGCGCGAGCCGCTCGCAATCCCGCCCTATTCGAACGAGGTCGGCGGGCGTGTGGAAGTGATCTACCCGCATCACCTCCTGATCGATGATCGGCCCGGCATCGAGTTCCGCGGTGGCATAGTGGCACGTGGCTCCGATCAACTTCACACCTCGATCATACGCGCGCTGATATGGGTTCGCGCCTACGAACGACGGGAGAAATGAGTGGTGAATGTTCATGATTTTGCCATGTAATTCGGCGCATATCTCGGGAGGAATAATCTGCATGTAACGCGCGAGAACTACCAAATCGGGCCGTATGCTGCGGAGCAATGCGCTGGTCTGCGCGAACGCTTCCTGTTTGTCGGTGGCCGCAACGGGAATGTGGCGGAACTCGATCCCTTCGCGCTCCACCATTTCGCGGAACTCTTCGTGGTTTGAAATCACGCAAGGAATATCAAACGCGAGCTCACCCGAGCGCCAACGCCACAACAGATCTGCCAGGCAGTGGCCAAGTTTGCTTACCATAATTACCACCTTCATTCCGCTCTCTGCCGGACGAATGGTCCAATCGGCCTCGAGCTCGCTGGCGAGCGGCTGAAAGGCCGCTTGAATGGCTGGTAAATCCAATGAGAGCGTCTCAGTTTCGATTTCCATTCGTGTGAAAAACCAGCCTGCCGCGATATCGGTGAATTGATGCACCTCAAGTAAGTTACCGCCATGACGCGCCACCCAGCCGGATAAGCGCGAAAGCAGCCCTACACGATCTGGGCACGAAACTTTGAGCAGCGTGGTAGCCATGAAAAGTTAAGGTCTTATCTGTGATGGAAATGACCGTCTCCGCGTACGATCCGTTGAATTCCGGAAGAAGCGCGGCCAATGGGTTCATCCGATTAGCTCAAACGATGCCATTCGATAGAACTCTACGCGCTTTTAGCCCGATTCGCAGACCGGCATCTATGGACACAAATGACACGCGCTGAGTCCTACCCTGCCCCGAGAGGTTCCTGAGGCGGTAAAGCTCGCCGCGACTAGTTGACCCAGGGTGTCAGCCAGAACCTTGGCGCCGGAGCGAGCGTAGGCGTGGTTCCCGCCCTTCGTGAATCGCGAAAGCCCAAAGACCTTGCCAAACATTTCCGGACTGG
>JACDCK010000186.1 GCA_013817595.1 Pyrinomonadaceae bacterium
AACTT
Source organism: Pyrinomonadaceae bacterium (assembly GCA_013817595.1). Lineage (GTDB taxonomy): Bacteria > Acidobacteriota > Blastocatellia > Pyrinomonadales > Pyrinomonadaceae > PSRF01. The sequence goes on from JACDCK010000186.1 coordinate 6, forward strand.
AACCTGGCCACCCTGGCGGCTGATTGTTGTGTAGTTCGCGATCAGTTCGCCGATGCCACTCGAATCCATGTACTTAACGCCCCCAAGATTGAGCAAAATCTTTTTCTTGCCCTCATCGGCCAGCCGGCGCGTCGTATCGCGCAGAGCTATGCTGCCTTCGCCCATTCTCACGGGCCCGTTCAGATCGAGGATGGTGACGTCACCTGCTTGTCGTTCCTTCAGCTCAAGCTCTGCCATGACTCAAATCTCCATTAACCGCCAGTAGATTCTGAAAACTGATCGAGATCTCACTAGATCCGCGTTATTTAAATCCGTTGAGGGCTTCGGACTCGGCCTCGTATACGTCAAAGACTGTGAGTAGTTTCGTAATAGTCAGCAGGTCCTGGAGTTTTTGAGTGAGGTTGAGCAGCTTCAATTGGCCACCATCTTTTTCGATGGCCGTGTAGCTGGAAACCAGTTCGCCTATGCCACTCGAATCGATGTAACCCACGCCTGCGAGGTTTAACAAGATCTTCTTCTTGCCTTCCTCGAGCATGCGGCGGACGGCCGTTCGCAGAGCAACGCTGCCTTCGCCTATGGTTATCTTTCCCTTCATATCAAGAACGGTCACATCTCCGGCTTGACGTTCGGCAATATTCAACTCAGCCATGTTATGGGATCTCCTTTATCGGTTAGCTCGTCTCTTGATCATGCGCACCGTAGTGCCGCCTTCGGGGGAAATCGACCAATCGACTTTGTCAAAGAAGTTCCGCATAAAAAAAATACCGCGCCCGGAACTCTTTAGGATGTTTTCTTCTTTGGTCGGATCTGAAATGGTCCCTGGATTGAACCCTTGTCCCTGGTCATGCACGCTGATTTCAAGAGCATCGAGGGAACTCTTTACATTGATCTCGACGAGTCTTGTTTCGTCGAGCTTGTTTCCGTGAATCACCGCGTTTGCCAGGGCCTCCCGGACTGCCATATCAATTCCAAACGCGGCTTCCTCACCAATCCCCCAGCGGGCAACGAGTCCGCCAACTGCGGTGGCAGCTTCATCAATAGCCTCAACACGGCTGGGCAACTTGAGTTCTGTCGTCTCTACAGTCACTGGTGAAAAGCATGGCCTGTCCAAGAGCCACTCGAGGCTGACCTTGGTTGTGCTTTGGAACCACCAAAAAGCTACCCGGAGGTCCGAGGATTTAACACGCTGGCTAACCGGATGTCAAGAAAATGGTCGGATCGGAAGTGGTAATGGGGTCATATTTTAGGATCTGACGGTGCCTCGACCGCACGAGCTGATGGCGGATACTGGCCCCGCACTTAAGAGACGATGTCAAAACTCTTGAATCCTACCACGCGAGTGAATGGCCCGTTCCCCGCCACTCCAAACCGAGACGACTATTCAACCTTCCCAACCTGCAAATTTCCTCGCCTTGGGAGTAACAGTTCAAGGTTGAGTGCTTAAGCATCTAAAGTTCGGGAGCAAGAATTATGAGAAATATAACACTGCACCGGAGGTCTTTAGTTAGTTAACTGGCTGTATCGCCTTCATGAGGTGAGGATTCAGAGGGTAAGATTGGCGCGATGAAAATCACCCCCGCTCGCCGGATAAACGGGCGAGCTCAACTGCCCGGCGACAAGTCAATCTCACATCGAGCAGCGATTATTGCCGCCCTCGCAAACGGCGCCTCACGGATCACAAACTTTTCTCCGAGCGAAGATTGCGCCGCCACACTTTCCTGTTTGCGAGAACTCGGAGTCTCAATTCAATCAGAAGGCAGCAGCAGCTTGATTGTGCAAGGTGCCGGCGAGTTCGGCTTGCGCGTCGCGAACGAAGCGCTCTACTGCGGCAACAGTGGCTCGACGATGCGTATGCTGGCGGGCGTACTTGCAGGGCAAGATTTCTCTTCGACGTTGACGGGAGATAATTCCCTAAACTCGCGTCCTATGCAAAGGATCATCGAGCCTCTGCAGTTGATGGGCGCCGAGCTCGGATCGAAAAATGGGAAACCACCTCTCACGGTTAAGGGTTTGAGGCCACTGAAACCGATTCGCTATGAGTTGCCGGTTGCCAGTGCTCAGGTGAAGTCCTGTGTCCTTCTGGCGGGCCTCAACGCCCAAGGGCGCACCGAGGTAATTGAACGCGGCGGAGAAACGCGCGACCACACGGAACGACTGCTGCAATGGTTTGGGGTGCCACTCGAAAGAAGTGTGGAGGGTTCGGTGGCGATTTCGATCGATGGACCACGGAGTTTTGCCGCCCGCGACGTTAGCGTTCCCGGCGACATCTCATCCGCTGCCTTTCTGATCGCAGCCGCGGCCTTGCTGCCGGGATCGAAGCTGGAGGTCGAGGATGTGGGACTCAACCCGACTCGCACGATGTTTGTGTCAATGCTTCGTTCGCTGGGCGCCGTAGTTGAAGTCACTGATAGGTGCGATGAAGGTCACGAGCCCATCGGTCGCCTTCGGGTGAAAGGAAAGCTAAGCGCCGAGCCGCCGTCGCCGGTGGATTCGACCCTCGTGCGTGGTAATTTGATCCCCCAATTGATTGATGAATTGCCCCTCCTCGCCGTGGTGGGAACCCAAGTGCCGGGAGGGATTGAGATTCGCGACGCGGCCGAGCTAAGGCGCAAGGAGAGTGACCGCATTGACGTCACGGTGAAGAACCTGCGGGCGATGGGAGCGGAAGTTCAAGAGTTTGAAGACGGGTTGGCCGTTCACGGTCGGACGCAATTGCGTGGGGCGATGCTCGACTCTTATGGCGACCATCGCATCGCCATGGCTTTCGCGGTGGCTGCGCTTACCGCCGCGGGTGATTCCGAGATCGCGGGAGCGCAGTGCGTGAGCGTCTCGTTTCCTGATTTTTTCCGTTGCCTGGAATCGCTCGTCGAAAGGTAATCAGCTTTTCCATTAATTTTTTGTTCGTGCCATACGAAGTGCCATCACGATATGGTCCTGTAATGCTTCCCTTGTTCCTTCAGCCGCGTCAATAATGTCGCAAAGCGCGAATCTTGTCTGAGAGGGTTGAGATATGGATCGGTCTCAAACAGTGGGTAACAAGGGAACCCGTCGTCTGCCGCCGCTTGCAGCCATTTGATCGCCTGCTCAGGCTTGTTCATAAGCGAATAAGCGCAGGCAAGGTTATAAGCAGTGTGATGAAAATGTCCGAAGCCCTTTCCTTTTTCTATGGCACTCCTGATCTTGCCCTCTGCCGTGTCTTTCTCACCGGCCAGGGCTGCCATCAGGGCTTGCACGCTTGTAAAGAGTCCGCCGTTGTCTTCAGGGTAATCTTTTAATAATTCCTCAAGCATGGCTGCTGCTTCTTCTCTTCTTCCGAGATGCAATAAAGCCATCGGCGTCTGATACCCCACAAGCGCCGGGTTGGCTTCTCTGGGAATGCTCCGCAAAGCGGTCAGGGCCTGTTCATATTTGCCTTGGAATAGGAGTGTTTCTCCGATACGAAATTGTGCGAGGGTATTGCTCGGGTTAATTGCAACTGCCTTTTGCAATTCCTGGAGCGCTTCATCAAAAGCCCCAATGTGATTGTAGACAAGTGCAAGATAATTTTGAGCTTCATCCAAATTCGGATTTAAGGCCAAGGCGCGGCGATATTCCTTAATTGCTTTCTCGTGAGGAAAATGATTGAAAGGCGTCCAGAAGAGGCGGCCACGAGCCAGATACGCTTCTGGCAAATCCGGGTCTAAGGAAAGCGCTTTCTCGACGGCAACAAAGGCCTTCTCTTCCCACCGTTTCTCATCCGGCGTGAATAAAAAGAACCTCCATACACACGCCTGCGCCAATTCCGCGTAGGCAGCGGCGAAGTTTGGATCTGCAGCGACGGCGCGGTCAAACATCTCGATGGCAGTTTCATTGTCAGCTTTAGTTTGGCGACTAAGGTGAAACCTCCCGCGCAAAAAATAGTCATAAGCTTCCGGGTTGATCGGGCGAGCGCTCGCCAGGCGCATTTGTTCCTGCGGCGTCAACTTGATCTGAACCTCTTGGGTAACAGCCCGCGCCACCTCGTTCTGGAACGTCAGGATATCACGCAGGTCTCGGTCGTAAGTCTCGGACCACAGATGTTGGTCGGTTGGCGCGTAGATTAACTGCACGGTGATTTTCACCCGCTCCCCGAAGCGTTGCACTGAGCCTTCCACTATCGCATCTACATTCAACTCGCGCGCTATATCCGGCAATGGCTTGCGAGCGCCTTTATACTGCATCACAGAGGTCCGCGAAATCACCCTTAACGCTTGGACCTTGGCCAAGCCTGCGATGAGCGTCTCGGTCATTCCATCAGCGAAATAGTCCTGCCCTGGATCGCCGGAGAGGTTGGCCATCGGCAGCACAGCAAGAGACCTTATTTCGGGCTGGCGTGTGGCAGGCACGCCTCGAAACCGGAGCGCATACACGAGTGCGACACTCACCAGCACAACTGCAAAACCAGATAGAACCAGCGCGCGCCGAGACGTGAAGATACTGCGCTGTCTTGAACCCTCGTCCGCTGCCGACCCACCGCGCGAGTCAGAGCTGCGCGCGGCCCCATATCCGCCACGCAAATTTTCCAAATCAATGACCAGATCACGCATCGTCTGATAGCGGCGCTCAGGATCCTTTTCTAAACACTTCCGCACGATGCGCTCTAACTCCGTGGGCACGTCTGTCGCGTAGCGCGCTAGCGGCGGCGGCTCTCTCGTCAGAATTGCAGAAATGGTCCCAGCCGCGCTCTCAGCGGCAAAAGGCGTACGCCCGCTGAACATTTCATACAGCAACGCCCCGAAACTGAATATGTCACTGCGAGCATCCACCCCTTCTCCCCGCACCTGTTCCGGCGACATGTAAGGCACCGTCCCTAACAGCATCCCCGGCCCTGTCAATAAACTCACCGTCTCTGCCTCGCTCTTCAGTTGTCTTGGCCCACGTACCTCTTTGGCCAGCCCGAAGTCCATCACCTTCGCCTGCCCTCGCGCTGTAATCATTATGTTCTGGGGCTTGATGTCCCGATGGATGATACCGCGCGTATGAGACTCTGAGATTGCGTCAGCTATCTGGACGGCAATGGTGAGCGCTTCCGAAACATGAATGGTGTTTGTTTTAATCTTGCAATCGAGCGTCTCGCCCTCGACATACTGCATGACAATGAAGGATCGTCCCCCATCTTCACCAACTTCGTGTATGGCGCAGATGTTCGGATGGTCAAGCGTGGCCGCCGCCTTGGCCTCTCGGAGCAACCGCCGGTCGGCATTTACATCAGAAGACGATTCGGATGGTAAGAATTTGATTGCAACCTTACGGTCGAGAATTGTGTCCTCGGCAAGATAGACTTCTCCCATGCCACCTGCGCCGAGCCTTTTGATAATGCGGTAATGGGAAACTGTCTGTTTGACCATCCGTCTTAAAATTCAGGGGAGCGCCGAACGCCGCGCTCCAGCCGCGCTGAGCGCAGGCTTTCAATCTTCGACGCGAGGATGCAGCTTGAAGGGCATGCTATCGAGGCGTCGGCTGCAAGCGCATCGTTGGGCGCGGCGTAGTAGTAACCCTCAACTACAAATGAACTTTACCCGCGAGGTCATCGAGGAATAACCCTGTACCAGCCTCGCCAAGCCCTTCCCTTACGTCGAAATGCC
>JACDCK010000187.1 GCA_013817595.1 Pyrinomonadaceae bacterium
TCACCCATTCGCCCTTCGTGTTGGCAAAGCCTGATTCAGGCACCGAAATTCCCCCGCCATCGACCAACTGTCCGCGATTGCTGATGCCGACAACACCACCCCACGATCGTTTTCCGATCAGCGGGCCGAGTCCTGCTTCACGGAACATGGCTGGGAAGATGTCGCCGTCAGAGGCCGAGTTCGCATCCAGGAGCGCCACCATTGGACCGGTAAACACGCCGTCCGGATAGGTGTTGGCCTCATCCACGGTGCGGGCGTAGTTAAGCGCCAGCAGCTTGCGCCGCAAGCGTTCGATGAGCATGCGCGAGACATTCCCGCCGCCATTTGCGCGTACGTCCACGATCAGCGCTTCTTTGCGTATTTGCGGATAGTACCACTTGATAAATTCGCGGATTCCGTTTGCGCCCATGTCAGGAATGTGAATGTAGCCGGCGCGGCCGGCGGTTGCTTCCGATACTTTGCGCCGGTTAGCATTGATCCAATCCAGGTAAATCAAGCTCCCTTCATCGGTAATGGGTCGGTACGAGATCGTTCGTGCACCCTCCATTGAAGCTCTCTTATTCACAGTTAGCTGGACGGGATTGTCCGCTTTGTTGCGCAACAGACGATACGGGTCGTCGGTGCCCTTTAGCTCTTCGCCGTCGATGGCGAGAACGTAGTCGCCGACGCTGGCGTGCACCCCAATCTCGGTAAGCGGTGAGCGGTAGATATCTTCTTCGTTTTGCCCCTCGAAGATCTTGGCGATGCGATAGCGACCGGTTGCCTTGTCGAGTTCGAAGCGGGCGCCGGGCAAACCTACGCGAGGCCGCGGCGGAATCTGGAAATCGCCGCCTTCCACGTACGCATGCTGCACCGTTAACTCGGAAATCATCTCGCTGATCACATAGTTCAGATCGGAGCGGTGAGCCACGTACTGCAACAGGGGTTTGTATTGTTCACGCAGGGCCACCCAGTCGTAACCGTGCATGTTTGAAACGTAGAACCAGTCGCGATAACGGCGCCAAACTTCATTGAAGATCTGGTTCCACTCCTCGGCAGGTACGCGATCCACCGCGAGTCCGGAAGTGGGCACCACTTTCTTCGACTTATCGCCTTGAGGGGTGGCATCGTACAAGTTGTAAGTCGGACCCTGGGCCACAAGCACCTTGGCGCCGTCGTCAGATATCGAGTAGCCACGCACATCTTCCGCGAGCGTTGTCTCTTTGCGATCTTTAATAGAATAGATACGAAGCGATGCCGGCCGGTCGCCTGGTCGGCCGTAGTAGAACGCCGGTCCCACGCCATACAGCAGATGTCCAGTTTTTGCCGATAGACCGCCGTAATTGTCGGCGCCCAGCGGCACCCGCGCTGCCCGCGCTGCAATGCCATCGAAGTCAATTATCAAAGTAGTGGGAGGCTTTGGGGTCGCATCGGGTTTCGCTTCGGGTGTGGACGAAGGAGCCGGTTTCTCTTTGTCGGTTTCCGTTGCCGGTTCCTTACTCAACTCTTTGTTAAGGTCTTTCGCCGGCTCTTTCGGCTCCAACGCCGGCGGGGTTCCCTTTGGTTTCGGCGCCTCGTCCGGTTTGGTGACTGCGACCTCATCACTCTCTGGTGGGAAGGGGTGCTTAACATCCTTGCGCAGACTCATCGCGTAAATGTAGGCGTCCCGATTCGTCGCATAGTTGAATTCAATCTGCGAGATCTGCGGCGCAAATTCTCGATCGCTTAGGAAGTAGATATAGTTTCCCTGAGGATCCCAGGCGGGGTTGAAGGCATTGAACATATCATCGGTAACCCGATTGACCTTCCCGTCCGCGGCGTTCCAAATGTACACCGATGAGAATCCGTTACCTGACACCGACATGCTGAATGCGAGAAAGTTTCCGCGTGGTGACCATGCGTAGTCGCGTATCTGCCCGCGCGGTGAATCCGCGATTTCAGTTAACTTGCGATCGGACAGGGTGAGTACGTGAATCTTCCCGTCCTTGTCGCCGAAAGCGATTCGTTGGCCGTCAGCGGACCATTCCGGTTGATAGCGCATGGCAGTGCCGCCGCGTGTGATTTGTTCCGGCGCTTTCAATCCGTCCTGGGGAACCAGGTACAGCTCTTCTTCGCCACTCAAGTCGGAAATGAAAGCGATGCGCGAACCGTCGGGCGACCAGCTGGGCCACTTGTCGTGGGCGCCTGATGAGTGGGTGAGATTGCGCGTCGGTCCTTTCTCGATGGGAGCGCTAAAGACATCGCCGCGGGCTGCGAAAACCGCGCGCTCGCCTTTCGGACTCAGGCCGACTGATTCGATCTGATTGGCCGCGGACACCCGGCTTGGTCTGCGGGCCAGCCCGTCGTCGGGCACGGTGATGGAAATGGCGTTGCTCTTTCGGGTCCTGGTGTCGAGCATCTGCAACTCGCCATTCATCTCGTAGACAATCTTTCCTTCATTGTCCGAGCTGGGCCAGCGCACATCCCAGAGTTTGCTGTTAGTTATCTGGGTTGTCTTGCCGCTGGGCGCGTTGTAAGCGAAGAGGTTGAAATGCCCGTCGCGGTCAGAGTTGAAATATATGGTGTCTCCGATCCACATCGGGTCCCGGCTCGGTCGCGGTCCTTCGCTGATCTGGCTGGTTGCGTAGCTCTTCAGATCGAAGATGTGGAGACTATTCGCCTGACCGCCGCCATAGCGTTTCTCAGATCTGAAATCGCGCGATTGCGGTGAATAGACAATCTGTCCCGTGTCGGGAGAGAAATCGCCCGATCCGGCTGTCGGCATTGGCAGCGCCTCAGTTGCGCCACCCTCGACTGAAACGGAGTAGAGACGAGCGATGGGCAAAGCCCACGAGTCGCGCAGCGATCGGAAGAGAATTCTTTGTCCGTCTCTGGTCCAAGCATAGATTTGGTTGTCATATCCCCAGCGCGGAGCCAATGGTCCCCTGGCCGGATAGAAAGTGAGTTGCCGCGGCACGCCGCCCTCCGCAGGAATCACATAGACCTGCTCATCGCCGTCATACTGGCCAGTGAAGGCGATCCATTTACCATCGGGAGAAAACTTCGCAAAGACTTCAACCCCCGGATGAGCCGTCAGCCGGATCGCTGAACCGCCAGTGGCTGGCGCGGTCCAAAGGTCACCGGCGTAAGTGAAGACTACGCGGTCGCCGTGGATATCGGGAAACCGAAGCAGCTTTGTCTGGGCATAGGCTGTGTCAATGCTGAGCAGCAGCCCGAACATAAATGCGAGGAGAAATAGTGGTTTGATGATGTTTCTGAAAAGCAAGGAAACCTCCTGATGATTTGAGCTCCGTAGGTGCGCAACGTTTATAGCTTGGCAGTGCGTTATTAAGACAAGCTCCGTAGGAGCGAAATGTTTCCTCACGTCCAATATGTCGCTCCTACGGAGCTAGAAATATCTAGGCCCAGGACTCTATAAACACTTCGTCCCTAAGGTACTGTTAGAAAACCTGGGGTGTTATGTGTCGGTTGTAACATCATCCCAATTATCCGAATAGCAAGTTAGCCAATTCAGAGCGTAGTGCCGTTCGTAGACCACACCAAGATCAAATCCGCCAGGTGCCCCTTCATCGTTCAGTCGAGCGTCAACGACGGCCCAGTGAATTCTGTAAATCAAGTCCGTTTCATCCAACAGTTCGGATGGGGACCGAAGCTCGGCACCATTAACAAACGTTGCGCACGAATCTTCTTCAGTCCAGGACATGAGATTCTGCACTAACTCCGTGTCGCAGAGTTCTCTCGGGAGGTCGGACTTTTCTATTTTTCCAAGCGCCCAAAGCAATGTCCACAGGGATTCTATCCGCCACGTTGCCGCCATGATTTCTTCCTGGGTTGGATTATCACTCTCGAGGAAGGCTTCTCCTTTGGGCTTACCGCATCCCACAGACCTTCATCCTTGAGCCATGTCAACGCAGTCTCCCGGTCGGCTTCATGTGCAACTGAAATAACGAAGTACAGCACAATGGCTCGCTTAGCAGCTTCCTTTGGATCTCTGAATCTAGCTTCTGCATCACTCTCGACCCGCGGCAGATTCGGGTTTACAGGGACAGCCAGTCTTTCTAGCAACTGTACGTTTCTCTCTTTTCTACCTAGTGAGGAATCTTGCGTGCTCATAATGGCCGGAAACTGAAGAGAAGACACATAACTGGCCAGCTTACCGGCGATTCTTAAATGCGTCGTTCAGATCGGTGTGGCGGCTGTTCAAAGGAATCTGACGACCGTCTATGAAAAGGTGTCGCACGTGTGTTCGCGTCTCGAGCAAGTCGCCGTCCGTCACGACAATGTTCGCCATTTTGCCTGCTTCAATCGTCCCGAGTCGGTCGGCCACATTCATGATCTGCGCGGGATAGAGCGTGATTGCTTTCAGAGCCTCAGCTTTCGGCAGTCCAAAGGCGGCAGCCATCCCGGCGTAGAAGGGAAGGTTGCGAACATTTGCGCCGCTATCTCCGCTGGAGATGCAAAAGCGCACGCCTGCTTGTTGAAGCTTTGCCGCATTCTCATAAAGCACATCGTAAAAATCGTCTTCGCGGGATGGCAGGTCGAGAACGCCGGTCAAGATCACGGGAACGTTTTTCTCCTTGAGGAAAGTGGCGATCTTCCCCGCATCGTCGCCGCCGAGGATGATTGGTTTCAGCTTCAACTCTTCCGCGAATTTGATTGCGCCGCGGATGTCAGTTTCTCGGTCCGCGCGAAAGATCACCGGGCGTTCACCGCGCACATAAGGAACAAGCGGCTCAAGGAGAATATTCTGATCGGCTCGCGGCAGGGTCTTGTCCTTTGCGTAAGCCTCCTGTGCCCGACCGTAAGCTTCAGCGTCACGGAGCATTTTGCGAATTTGCTCGAGCTGGCGATTCGCCTGGGCCAGCACCTCAGTGAGATTAGGCGGCTGTTCGGGGACGAAGAAACCGCCGCCGCCGCCGCCGCCGCCGGGACGAGGATAATTAATTACCAGGGCAGCATGAGGAACTACGGCCATTTCAAGTGGGCTGGTGCCAACCAGATTGACGATTGCCGCTTGACCGGAGATTAAGCCGCCGACAGGTATTGAAACGGCACTGGTAACGCCATCGACGCGCGTAACTGCAATATGGGCGCTGTGCGGATTGATGGCAATAATAGCTTTCGCATTTGGATTTAAATCGCCCACCTCGGCTGTATCAACCGTGCCGGACGCACCCTGGCCTACTTCAACCAGGCCCATGGAAGTTGCAGCATCAATCATCCCCGGATAAACCCACAGCCCGCGCGCATCGATGGTTTGCGCTCCGGAGGGAACACTAACACCGGCTCCTACCGCTTCGATCTTGCCGTCGCGAATTACGATGGTCCCATTGTCGATATCCGGACCGCTGACTGTGACGATATGCGCGTTGCGAATGGCATAGATGCCGCGAGGGAAGCTGACGCCGTGCTGTCTCGTGGGTTCACCAATCTGTTGCGCCAACGATGTGCTGATGACAACCAATAAAACCGCGCAGATAGCAGTGCTCACACGGAGTGGCTTTGCCGCCTGCCCCTGCGGAAAGCCTAGGGAG
>JACDCK010000188.1 GCA_013817595.1 Pyrinomonadaceae bacterium
TCAGGGAGGATTGATAGCAGACTGCTAAAAACCATGAACGATCCACGAATCACACGAACGGACCCGAAGAGAAGCCTTAGTTCGGGTAATTTCGTGTCCTTTTCGTGGATCGTTCTTACTTCTTCTAATAATGCCCCACCCCTTTTCAGCAGCCTGCTGGGTGGCTCCGTCATCTAACCTCTGGCCCTGATTGTCCGCATGATGCCAGCCTTTTCTTTAACAATAATGAGTTGGTTGGCCGCAACGTTGCTAAGAGTGTCTACCTGCCCGCTCGGCCAATGTATCTCAAGTGTCTTCACTCCTTGATTCTTGCCAAGTCCAAAATGGATACGCAGATCATTTTGCGAGTAGTAGCTGCCGCCACTGCGTACTTCATCGATCTGGCTGCCATCGTCGGTAACGCATTTGATGCGGGCGCCGATGCCATCCCTATTCGACTTTACTCCTATCGTCTTGATCTTGATCCAATTGTTTTGATTGCTGGAATCGGCGCGCAGCAACTCCGGCGGGCCGTTGACCGAATTGATCAAAATATCTATGTCACCATCATTGTCGTAATCCCCAAAAGCTGCGCCACGAGAGGCATTTGGCCTCTTTACGGCCTCTCCAACTTTGTCAGAAACGTCGGCAAAGCGGCCGTTGTGCAGATTGTGATAGAGCACCTTGCGTTGCGCATAGCCCGCTTCGGTAGTCAGCCTTTCGACTTCCGGATACACGTGCCCGTTGACCAGAAAGATGTCGGGCCAGCCATCGTTATCCACATCGACAAAACCGCAACCCCAGCCGAGCCAGCGGGTGTTCAGTCCCATGCCTGCCGGAAAAGTCACATCATCGAAGATGCCCTTACCGGTATTGTGATAGAGCGAGGATGTATCGCCGGAAAAGTTGGTCTTGAAGATGTCGAGCCAGCCGTCTCGATCATAGTCTCCGGCCGTTACGCCCATCCCCGCCTGGGGCTTGCCGTCGATGCTAAAGGCACAGCCAGCCTCGATGCCAATATCCGTAAAGGTGCCATTCTTATTGTTGTGATAAAGAGCCGCTGGCGCCGAGTCGTTCGCTACATAGATGTCTGGCCAGCCATCATTGTCGAAATCTGCTATTAACACCCCAAGGCCATATGTCCCATTAGTCTTGGTGATACCGGCCTTTTCCGAAACGTCTGTGAAAGTGCCGTCACCCTTGTTGTGGTAGAGCATATTGATTCCGCCGGTCAGCCCTGGAGGACCGCAAGCAACTGTGAGACCCTTGTAAAGACAGGGACCGGTTTCAGGCAATGGCGCAGTTTTCAGATCAAGGTCAATGTAGCTGGCCACAAAGAGGTCGAGGTAGCCATCTCGGTCATAGTCCAGGAAAGCACACCCCGAACCCCACCGGGTCCGGTTATTGACAACTCCAGCCTTCTCCGCCACTTCCGCAAACGTGCCAGTCCCGTTGTTGTGGTAAAGAGCATTCTTGCCATAACTGCTGACGAACAGATCGTCGTGGCCATCGTTTTCATAATCGCCAACACAAACGCCCTGAGCCCAACCGGTACGGACGAGCCCGGCTTTTTCGGTCATGTCAGCAAATTGGCCATCGCCGTTGTTGCGGTAGAGGCGATTAGTGGAGCTTACGTTAGGAGGTAATCCGTCAAGGCGAGTACCGCTGGCCAGAAAAATATCCTGCCAGCCATCATTGTCGTAATCGATGAAGGCTGCGCCGCTGCCAGTGGTTTCCAACAAATACCTATTCCGGTGTTCGTCTCCATAGATGGTCTTCGCAGTCAGGCCCGCTTGCCGGGCCACGTTGACAAACGACACTGCGGGCGAATGGTTCGTAATGGATGGCCGGGAATTCTGACCGCTGACTTGGGCAAAACAAAGAAGCAGACAGCCAGAGATCTGCCAGGCTACTCGCTTCCCCCTAATCGTTGATGTTAAGTTCATCAAATTCAAAACCTAACGGGACAAACCCTTCCCCTGAATGATCTTAAGTTTTGTATCGACAACCGGTACCTCGATCGTTTCCCATGTGCCGTCTGGCCATAGGATCTCGAGTTTGTCGACCTTGGTCGCTGCACCCAAACCGAAATGCAGAGTCATGTCGTTCTGTGAACAGTAGACCGCTCCACTTACCACGTCCTGGCGCTGTCGTAACTTGCCGGTCGTGAGATAAGCAATGCTTGCAATTGCGTCTCGAGGACTTTTCTTTGCAACGTCACCAACCAGCCTTATGTCAAGCCAATGATTTGAAAGCGCAGTAACGTTGCGCAGGATAGCAGGCTTTGAATCGATGTTATTGAGCACTACATCCTGACGGCCATCTCCATCTAAGTCACCAATCGCTAGACCTCTGGCCGGCCAGGCCTGGGCGAGAGCGCTGCCCGGTGCGGCTCCGACGCGCTCGAACTTCCCATTCTTCAAATTCCTGAAAAGTAGAGGCTGCTGCGCGAAGCTGGTCCCCCATTGATTCACATCGACCGTAGGATAAACGTGCCCGTTAGCGACAAAAAGATCCAACCAACAATCGTTATCAAAGTCGAAGAAGCTTGTGCCCCACCCCAGGAAAGGAATGGTTACCTCACCGAGACCGGCTTGAAATGTTATGTCAGTAAAGTTTCCATCTCCGTCGTTGTGATATAACACGTTGGAATCGTCCGAGAAGTTGGTGATATGGAAGTCGACGCGACCATCGTTGTCATAATCACCCACAGCGAGTCCCATACCCGCCTGCTCGCGACCGTTTTCATTCAAGGCTACGCCCGACGGATAACCAACCTCTTCAAAAGTCCCGTTTCCTTTGTTGATGTAGAGCTGTTTTGGTGTGGAGTCGTTAACGACGATCAAATCCAGCAGCTTATCCTCATCGACATGGACAAAGGCCGATGCAAACCCGTAATACTCTTGCGGGTCGTTTACTCCGGCCTTGGCACTTACGTCTTCAAAACCGCCGTCTGACTTTTGGCGATAGAGCGTGTCGCCTTCCCCGGGCAGCCCGCGGGGGCCACACATCACCGGCACGCCGCGAAACTGGCAGAAGTTCTGACCGACACCGCCCGGCTTCCCTGCGTCAGTCGGACTCGGCGGAAGATTATTCAGATCGATATCGACGTAGCCAGGAACGAATAGATCTAGGCGTCCGTCTCCGTCATAGTCTCCCCAGGTCGCACCAGTGCTCCAGCCTTTGCGGGCCACGCCAAGTTTTTCGGCCAGATCGGTAAAAGTACCGTCGCCATTGTTGTGATAGAGTCGCGAAACTCCGAAATTGCTAACATACATGTCGGCCCGGCCGTCGTTGTCATAGTCGCCAACGGCAACTCCACAGCCCCAACGCTCGTTTGCGACTCCAGCTTTCTCAGTGACGTCCAGAAACTTCCACTCGCCCAAATTGCGATAGAGAGCGGCGCGGGGTGCCTTTTCCTTTCCTTGCAAAGCGTTAATTGTTGAACCGTTTAGGAAGTAAATATCAAGGAGGCCATCACCGTCATAGTCGAACATAGCCACTCCACCCGAAGGCGTTTCAAAAATGTAGTCCTTCTGCGAACTGCCGGACCGATGCTTGAAATTTGCCATCGCAGTTTTGTCGGTCACGTCTTCAAAGATGGTTGGAGCCTTGGGATCGGTAAAGCCAACGGTGCGCCTGGACCCGTAATTAACAGGAGTACCAGTTGAAACGCCGCCAATTCCCTGTTGCTGTTCTGCTTTTTTTGGAGGCGTTTGCGCAACAAGCGCCAGGGAACCTTCAATCAAGGACAGCAGAACCACAGCAACCAGGCTTTGGAACGCAACGACGCCGCGTGACTTTACCTTAAGCATTGATTCCTACGGGATCTTAAGCATTTATTCTTACGGGTTCAAAGTTGGGAACCGATGGAGAGACAGTATCTGGCTATGCATCATACCTTGTTCTAAGCTGTCGCAAGGACGGCTTCTTCTATTTCGGTCGGGACGGTGAGAAAGACGAAGCGGTTGGCGGGAAAGAGATAGTCTTCACCGGTTTCATCAATAATGCGGACGTAGTTGTCGCATTCGGCATCTGCGTCGGGTAATATCGGATACACCTTTCGGCGCTCTAACGACATTTCGTAGTCAGAGTTATCAATGCAAATGGCGATTCGGTGTTCCAGCTTCGTCCCTTCTTTCATGACTAATCCAAATACCTTTTGATCTTCATCTGGCGTTTGCCGATGCCGTGAGCTTCGTGCCAATGCACCTCAGCTTGCCTTATCTTACCATTCTCGAGCAGAACTGTCGCTGTACCCTTTAGCTTGCGCCAGCGACCTTTTCCGTAATTGCGTTCCAGGAACTTCAACACGCGAATCGAATGCCTGATCGCAATGATCTGGACGCCCTGGATAGAGCCGACGATTTGAAAGTTGTCTTTCTGCATTCGACTACCGTGAAGTGGTAGTGCGCCCTGCTAGCCTCGCTTCGCTGCTTCAATCAAACGATTGTTCCGTTCGTAAGAAATGCCCGAGTATCCTTCATCGTCGTCCAAAACTTTTGGCGGATACTGATGGCGTTGATAAACCGAATATGCTTCCGTGCGCAGGTGCGCAGGCATATGATGCCCGCGGCGGGAAGCGCGTTCGTGGCGCAATGCGGAAATATCAATCGGCGCAACAACGATTCTCTCACCTGGCCCTGGCGACGCTTGTGCCAGCAAACGTCCGTCGTAATCCACAATCTGACTGCCACCCGGCCAAGAGTACGGCGGGTAATGCTTAAGACTCGCACCCTGATTCGCAGCGACCACGTAAGCGATATTCTCAAGCGCTCGGCAACGGTTGACCACCGTCCACCAGTCCATCGGCTCGGTCGCCCCCCACGGATCCATGTAAGCGGAGACTCGCGCGAGAACTTCAGCTCCATTCGCGGCGAGCTGCCTTATCGCCTCCGGGAAAAGCCAATCGTAACAAATGGCGCAACCGATTCTGCCAATTGGAGTATCAGCAACCGGAAACATAGGCTCGCGGTAGCCCTCCAAATCGTGGGGGCTGGTGTGGATCTCGTACGGAATCCACGTGTTCACCTTGCGATACTTGTACAGAATTCCTTCCGGGCCAATCAGACAGGTGGTGTTGAAAACGTGTTCCGGCCAACTCGGATCTACCTCGAGCATTGAGCCACTCTGTATGTAGATGTTGTGTTCGCGCGCTTTCTGCTTGAGCCGCTCGGCATGCTCATTGGGAATCTTGATCGCGAGCTTCTCCATCAACTCATTAGAGGTTTCGAAAATCGGTGCTGAATGAGCGAACTCCGGGAAGACTACGAGTCGCAGCGGAAGAAAAGGCTTAGCGCCTGCGACCGCCGAATCGATCATCGAAAGCATGCGATCGGTGTTCGCCCGCATCGCCCGGCGATCGATCGGATTTGGCATGTCTGTTTGGCAGGCAGCCACTGAATATCGGATGTGTTCCATAGCCTACTCCAGTTCATCCACAGATTTTGCAGATTCCACAGATTTGATGATCAACAGATATGTGGATCAACAGACAACCCCCCGCCCACGCGTAGCTCCTATATGT
>JACDCK010000189.1 GCA_013817595.1 Pyrinomonadaceae bacterium
AAGTTAACAACCCACTTCCCGAAAGTAGAATCAAGACATGCGGCCTCACGAAGACTTGATGTATGGAACAACGCGGTGGACTTTGTTACTGAAATCTATTTCCAAGTTTTTCCCTGCTGAAGAGAAATACGGCTGGGCCCTACAAATTCGGCGCCGGAGTCGGTCTTTCGCGTCACGTGAATTCCGAACAAACTAACCGATGAATCTTGTCACCTGTTACTTGTCACTTGGGAGAACCTATGTGCGGAATTGTCGGTTATGTTGGTAATAAACAGGTAGTGCCATTGATCATCGATGGCCTGCGCAAGCTCGAATATCGCGGCTATGATTCCGCGGGAATTGCGGTTGTCAATGAGCGCCAGGATCTTTCGATTCGCCGCGCCAAGGGTAAATTACGGAACCTCGAGGAAGCTATCCGGCTAAGTCCGCTGGACGGCACTTATGGAATTGGTCATACTCGCTGGGCTACTCACGGCCGTCCTACCGAAGAGAATGCGCATCCTCACCGCGACTGTACCGGCCGCGTTGTAGTTGTTCACAACGGCATCATCGAGAACTATCTGCAACTCAAAGAGCGACTGCGCAACAGTGACCACCAGTTCGTAACCGAAACTGATACCGAGATCATCGCCCACCTGATCGAAGAGTACTTGAAACGGGGTGATAGCTTTGAAAAGGCTGTGCGTGAGGCAACGCTGGAACTGCGTGGGATCTTTGCTCTTTCCATCATCAACTCCGAGGAGCCTGACACGATCATTGCTGTCCGTCAGGGCCCGCCTGTGGTGATCGGCCTTGGCGACCGCGAGTACTTCGTCGCTTCAGACATTCCGCCAATTTTGCAGCACACGCGCGACGTTTTCTTCCTCGGTGATGGTGAGATTGCCATTCTCACAAAGGATGCTGTCCGGGTCATAGACTTTGATGGCAACTCCGTTCAGCCGGCCATTCAGAGGATCACGTGGGATCCAATCATGGCTGAAAAAGGTGGTTTCAAGCACTTCATGCTCAAAGAGATTTATGAGCAGCCGCGCGCCTTGCGTGACACAGTTCAAGGCCGCATCTCGCTGGACTCCGGGCGTGTCTTTCTCGATGAAATGCAAAACATCACCGAAGCTGATTTCCAACGTTTCAGCTCGATCAAGATCGCCGCGTGTGGCACCTCATGGCATGCCGGGCTGGCCGGCAAGTACATGATCGAACAACTAGCGCGCATTCCGGTTGATGTCGATTATGCGTCGGAGTTTCGTTACCGCGATCCGGTGATGGATGAAAACGCCTTGTTGCTGGTTATCTCTCAATCCGGGGAGACTGCGGACACGATCGCGGCGTTGCGGGAAGCGAAAGAACTGGGCTCGAAGGTGCTGGCGATATGTAATGTGCAAGGTTCGATGATCGTGCGCGAAGCAGATGGCACGATCCTCACTCACGCCGGACCGGAAATCGGGGTAGCCTCCACCAAAGCATTCACATCTCAGATGATTGCCTTGTACTTGATCGGGCTTTATCTGGGAGAACTGCGTGGCGCACTCTCGCCGGAACAGGCCCGACACCACGCGCAACAGTTGGCGGAATTGCCGGTGAAACTCGAGCACCTGCTAAACGATTCTGATGGGATTGAGGAACTTTCGAAGGAGTTTTTCCGCTCAACAGACTTCCTCTACCTCGGGCGTGGAATCAATTTTCCTATCGCTCTTGAGGGCGCCCTAAAGTTAAAGGAAATCTCTTACATTCACGCGGAAGGCTATCCTGCCGGCGAGATGAAGCACGGCCCTAACGCCCTTATTGACGAGCGGTTGCCGGTGCTCTTCATCAACACTCGCGAAGAGGGCAACCGCGCCTCGGAACTGCGCTATGAGAAAACGCATTCCAACATCGTTGAAGTGAAAGCGCGGGAAGGTATAGTGATTTCGGTGCTAACTGAAGGTGACACAATGTCCGCAGTCGAGTCGGATTATGTGATCGAGATTCCGGCTTCGAGTGACTTGCTCTCGCCAATCCTCTCCATCATTCCTTTACAACTGCTGGCTTATCACATCGCTGTTCGCCGCGGCTGCGATGTTGACCAACCTCGCAACCTGGCCAAGTCAGTGACGGTGGAGTGAGTTGGATGTCGGCACGCCTGTGGAAGAGCTTTTGTATACAATGTTCATGCACAGGGGGCCTCAGTCGCTATGACAAATGACGAGACACAGCGAAAGATGGATTTTATTGTCATTCAGCAGGCGCAGTTCTCCGCCGACATTCAGCGTCTTAAGGACTGCATACCCAGGCCGAGCAAAGATTGACAAGAATAGAGGGCGTGGTTCTTCGCCTCGCTAATTTCACAGAGAATGGCTTCACGAAACTCACGGCCGCTCAAACCAACCTCACAGCCGCGCAAACCTACTGCATACGAGGATGGCTGAACTAGCCGAGGCGCAGGCTCATACCGAGCAAAAGTTGAGTGCGCTGATTGACCTTATTCACGAGCAACGCAATGGTGGAGGTTCGAACTAGAATACCTTGCGGAGTGTTGTTCTTATTTAACGCGAGGCTTGTCCTTAAGTGCCCGCGAACTCTCCTTCCCCAGTAGAGCTTCCTTGCGTTCCAGACCCCAGCGATAGCCACCGAGGTTTTTGTCTTCGCGAATCACGCGATGACAGGGAATGACCAGGGCGACCGGGTTGGTGGCACAGGCCCTGGCGACCGCGCGCACGGCGGTCGGTCGACCCATTGCTTTGGCGACCTCGCCATATGATCTGGTTTCCCCATAAGGTATCGCGCGCAGGTTTTCCCACACCTGCCATTGAAAGGCGGTCGCTTGAATATCTAAAGGCAGTTGAAGATCTGGATGCTTGCCCGAGAGATAATTCAAAAGCCTATCAACCGGTTCGCTCAGCATTGGGTCGGCGCGATGAATCTCGGCAGCCGAGTATTCCCTTCTTAAATCGGCCGCTAATGAAGCGTCGGAATCGCCAAGTTTCACTGCGCACACACCGCGCTCAGTTGCGGCGACGAGCAATAGACCAAGCGAGCACTTGGCGATCGTGTAGTTGATAATAGCGCCACGGCCGCCACGACCGTAGGTTGCCGGCGTCATGCCCAGCTCGACCGGAGCGCGGGCGTACAATCTGCTGCTCGAGCTGAAGCCGGCGTCGTACATCGCTCCGGCTACTGAGCCACTTTCGCGAACACGCGTTTTGAATTTCCCAATCCGGCACGCATCAGCATATTGCCGCGGCGTGATTCCCATAACCTTTTTGAAAACTCGCTGCAAATGAAAGGCACTGATCCCGATGTGCTCTCCGAGGTCCGCGAGGGTAACCGATGTTTCATCCTGCGTCTCGATGTACCGACAAGCACGCTGAACCATCTCAATCTGAGGATCGGTGGACGTCGTTCGTTTCGGATGACAGCGCCGGCAAGCGCGAAAACCTGCCTGCTCGGCGGCTTCCGGCAAACGAAAATAGCTAACGCGTTCGCGACGTGGCCGGCGCGAAGGGCATGAGGGCCGGCAGTAGATTTTTGTTGAGCTAACCGCAAACACAAAGGTTCCGTCAAACCTTGAATCTTTCGCCATAACGGCTTGCCAGAGCTCATCCTGAGTGTCTTTCCACATAGTCATTTGCTGGTCCAACAATGCGCTCATCCTAGCACCTCCCGACGTTTCAAATCTTGACGTAGCTCCAACTTGGCGGGAATAGTAAGACTTATTCATTCCTGAATCTATCCGGTTCTTGCTGCCGAATTGAAGGGATGTCACTCCACTACGGAACCGCGAGCGGTTTTGACACTCACCAATACCAATCTGTGGCTGCATTTCTCAATTCGCCAGACAAAGATTATTATCGTGTTGCAAACGTTCATCACATGACTGATTTTCTATCTTCACTCAATCCCGAACAGCGCCTCGCAGTTGAACAAACAGACGGCCCGCTCTTAATCCTTGCCGGGGCCGGCTCCGGCAAGACGCGGGTCATTGCTCATCGCATTGCTTACCTTATCGTGGAGAAACGCGTGCGTCCGTGGAACATTCTCGCCGTGACTTTTACCAACAAGGCTGCCGAGGAAATGCGTTCGCGTCTGCAACGACTCCTGCGAGGGCAGGAGTTGTCGAGTGTGCCCTGGGTCTCAACCTTCCACAGCCTTTGCGTTCGCATTCTGCGTCAGGACATCGAGAAGTTAAACGCAGGTTATAGTAAGACCTTTACCATCTACGACCAGGACGACTCCCTCCGTCTTATTAAAAACTGCATCAAGGAACTCGGCTACGATGACAAAAAGCTGGCGCCGCGCGCCGTGCAAGGAGCCATCAGCGGCGCCAAGAACCGTGGTGAAGACGTCGACGGATATGCAGCACGGGCCGAGTACGTTGACGAACGACGCGCTTCGATAGCCCGCGTCTATAAGCTCTACGAAGAGCGACTGCACGCCAATAACGCGCTCGACTTTGACGACTTGCTGATCAAAACCGTGCGGCTGCTGCGAAAAGACGCGGAAGTGCGTGAGAAATACAACAACAAGTTTCGCTATATCCTGGTCGATGAATACCAGGATACCAACTCGCTGCAGTTCGCTTTGATCCGTTTTCTAACCGAGAAACAACAAAACATCTGCGTGGTGGGGGACGAGGATCAGTCGATCTATAAGTGGCGCGGGGCCGACATCACCAACATTCTGAATTTCGAACAACACTTCCCTACCACGAAGATCATCAGACTGGAGCAGAACTATCGCTCGACCCAGACCATTCTCGACGTCGCCGGCGCTGTCGTAAAACACAACATCGCGCGTAAGGGAAAGAAGCTGTGGACATCAAATCCGCCCGGTGAACGCGTACGCTATTATCAAGCTTTCGACGCTGAGGCCGAGGCCCGCTTCGTCGCGTCAAAGATCCTCGAGCAGCGCAGAGAACAACATGATCTTAGAGCAGCAGTGCTTTATAGAACAAACTCCCAGTCGCGCGTGTTTGAAGAAGCAATGCGTCGCGCGGGGCTCGTCTACAACATAGTTGGTGGTTTCTCATTTTACGAGCGGATGGAAGTGCGCGACGTCATCGCCTATCTGAAGTTGGCGCTGAATCCGTATGACTCAATTGCGCTTGCGCGCGTGATCAATAGCCCGCCGCGCGGTATCGGCAAACAAACCCTCGAAGAGATTGACCGGCGTGCGAGAGAGACTGGCCTTTCACATTGGGAAACGATCTCGGTGGTGATTGAACAACCGAAGAGCCTGAGCGCGCGCGCGGTCTCGGCACTTAGGAACTTCAGCAGGATTATCCTCCGCCTGGGAGAAATGGCCGGAGGCACGGAGAAGGGGGGACGGGGAGAAGCGGAGACGGGCGGAC
The DNA here is from genome assembly GCA_013817595.1 of Pyrinomonadaceae bacterium. Classification (GTDB taxonomy): domain Bacteria; phylum Acidobacteriota; class Blastocatellia; order Pyrinomonadales; family Pyrinomonadaceae; genus PSRF01. The sequence goes on from JACDCK010000189.1 coordinate 5,327, forward strand.
TTGGAGATGCGGCGACGGCGGGAGTCGGAGAAGCCGAGATAGGACAAGGCCAAACCACTGCTGGAGAAAACGAAGACTCCGCGTCTCCCCGTCTCCGCGTCTCCCCGTCTCCCCTTCCCCCCGCCCGCTCGCTCTCTCTTTCGTCTTCCTCGCC
>JACDCK010000190.1 GCA_013817595.1 Pyrinomonadaceae bacterium
GCCTAACTCGCTCTGCCGCCGTAAAAGGGGGGCTTGCCATTAAGGCTGTGAGAATTTTCATAATTTGTGCGGTCACATGATCCCGAGCCTAACGAACACCGCTGAAACGCGCGTGACCTTGGGCCGACAGCAACAACCTGACGCGCCCGCCCGGAATCCGGCTCTTTAACTGCCGCTCTTTTTATGGTGCTGCGACCCGGTCGCTCACCCGCTCCCGGTTCTGATGTAATTGAGTTTTGACACAGCCTCTATGGCTTTCTGTGCGCACCATTCTTGATGTTCGAGACTTGTTCAGAGCTTCCTTCGGACAACCTAGAACTTGAGCTTCGCTCTGAACTGCATGACTCTTGGGCCGCCAACCGTGCTGGTGATCTGCCCGAAGTCTGGACTACCCAACTCAAAGTCGGGTGAAGCGAAGTTGGCCCGGTTGAATACGTTGAAGACGTCCCAACCAAGTTCGACGGCCACGTTTTCCGTAAGCTTAGTGGTCTTCACGATCCCAAGGTCAAACCTGGACTGTGATGGGGCTCGCAGAACGTTGCGGCCCAGGCTTCCGTTTTGCCCTAAAGGAGAGCAAAGAGCCGAACGATTGAATGCCTCTTCGGTAATGTCTGAGCCTTGCTGGTCCAAGTCGCCGCAAAGCGCCGGCCGGCCGAAGCCAAGTCGATAAAGGCCGCCGGATCCCCGCACCAGATCAGCGTACTGCGGGGCGGTTTGGATTTCAGGTTCCGGCGAGAAGATAGTGTAAGGGGTCCCGGTCTGCGCCTGGAAGAAGCCCGAGAGCTGCCAGCCCGTAAAGAACTTTCCGCCGGATCCGAACGTCGGGATGTCATAAACGAAGTTGAGACTAAACCTATGTGTACGATCATAATCGGAGACGGCTCGGTTCGCCTCGAGATTACGCAGGTCGCCTTGTACCACGAAGCCTGTGTTAGGCACGTCTGGCTTACCGGAACCGGCAGTACTTCCCGGGTCCGTTGAGCTCGTATCAATCGACCGGGACCAGGTATAGGCCGCGTTGAAGTGCAGGCCGCGACTCAGACGTTGGCTCAGGCTGAATTGTGCGCCGTGATAACTCGATTCCCCGTTTGACTGCAGCAGCAATGCTTCGGGCACGTTAAAGCCAAGGATTGGCACCCGAGCCTCGAAGTTGATTACCTGACCGCCGGCAAGTGTACTGCCGGTACACGTAAGCGGGTTTGCCAAATTCAGATCCAAGGGCGTTCCGCCGGGTAGACCTAGTACGCCCCCGGCGCAGGTGGCTGATGCCCCTAGGCGATATGGGTTCGCAAAGCCGAAGGCCCTGCCGAGACCGCGGTCGCGAGCAGTCGTTCCAGCGTTGAGTGGACCATTGGGTGAATTGGCGGCCGCGTAGGCCAGATTGAAGCGTTCATAGATGTGGTCCGGCGTATTAGGGTCGTTGAGATCGAATCCCTGGTTGAAGGCGACGGCTTGCAACAGATTCCTGCCTCGCGTGCCCACGTAGCGCGCCTCGAACAGCATGCTCTTTGTGATCTCGTACTGAAACCCGAGGTTCCACTGCTGCACGTAGGGAGTCTTCAGATTGCGATCCACGGCGCGAAACTCAAAGGTCTCCGCGATGTTTCCCGGCGGAGTGGTGTTGCCTCGTGCGTCCCGAGTAATCCCGGTGTTATCTCGGATGACGTAAGTGCCGCCAGTTCCTGCAGCTCTCATGATAGTAAAAGGCAGCCAGTTGCTAAGCGGCAGGGTGGTATTCTGCGCTGAGAATGCAGACGTGATGGGAACATTGCCAGAAGGCACGGTGATTTCGATTTCCCGCAGAAACGGGTAGTTGCTGAAGACCGTGTTGATGAAAGCTGCGCTCGGCCGGTCGTAGAAGAACCCAAAGCCACCGCGAACAACCATCCGGTTCGAGTCAAGTGGTGAATAGGCAAATCCGATTCGCGGGGCGAAATTGTTTCTATCCTGCCCGTTGAGTGTGTGTTGGTTGCCGGCACGAGCCGTCACAGCAATCGCCGCGTCCACATTGCCGAGCCCGGTCGGCTGCACATTGTCCGGCACAATGAAGCCCGGCGAAGGACTGTCACAAAGCGCCAGGGTTCCGCCGGTCTGCGAGAAGCACGGCTGGAAGCTGGAAAAATCGAAGTTGCCGATCCGGCCCTGCTTCTCAGTTGGCCACATGAAAAGCTCGTAGCGCAGGCCGAGGTTCAGGTTCAACTTGCGGGAGACTTTCCAGTCGTCCGCTATATAGCCGCTGAAATCCTGAAAGCGGAAACTCTTCTCGGTAAGTCCGAACTGCGTGTCGGCCTCGGTGGCGTTGCCCGTCAGGAGCTGCGTGATGCTGTCAAACTTCTCGAATTCCGTAGCCTGTTCTTCCGGCAAACTCGAGTCGTACTGGTGACGTTTGTAGTCACCACCGAAGCGGAATGTGTGATTATTTTTGATCCAGGTGACATTGTCGGCGAAGCTGTAAGTTTGCTGCTTGCGACGGTTGAATGAATCGTTTGGTCCGCCAAAGGAAAACTGCGACAAATTAGTTCCGGGTCTGCCGATGAAGTGTCCCAGGCGTCGTGTACCGGGGCTGTCATCAAATAGAAGCGCCGGGTTGCCGATGCCTAACGCCTCGCTGGTCAGTTCCTCCGACAGGAACGGATCGTCGAGAGTACGCGTGTTGTTCAGCAGGAAGAAGCCGAAGCGTGCCTCGTTAATGAGAGTCGGACCAATGACGTGTTGGTCGGAGATAGCAAGCGTACGGTTGCGATCGGCGCGACGCAGCACAAAGGGCGAGATCAGGCTGGACGGATCCGGGAACGAGTCAAGTGCCGGAAAGTTACTGAAGAAGAAGGTGCCGCTAAGCGTATTGCTCTTAGTTAGCCTCCCGTCAAGACGAGTGGTGAACTGGTGCTGCTCGAACTCCGAGGGGCGCACGTTGAGTTGCTGAACCAGCGGATTGTTCTCTCGCAATGTGCGGCTAACAACACCCGGTGCGTTGCCGAACTGGAACGCTCGCGCGCCTGCGCGATCAACGCCGATAAGGCGCGCACCGGAACGCGGCGACGGGATGACGAACGCTCCCGTCGCGGGGTTCATCAGGTTAAATAGCCGTAGCCCCACAGGCGAGATGTCAGCTGCTGATAGGCAGTTCACGCCGACGGTGCATCCATTCTCCGCATTGAAGGCGTCGGCGAGATTCTGCGCCGTTCGAGCGCCGCTAATCCGTCCCAAAGCCAGTGGAAGTACTGATGTGCTGCGCGCCGTCGGCACGAAGCCGGTGATCGCCTTGGTGTACTGGTAGCCGCCGAAGAAAAAGAACCTTTCTTTGACGATGGGGCCGCCGATTGTGAAGCCCCCCTCGTTGCGCCGCGCCTTCGGCCGGTCAATGCCTTCCTTGTTGAAGAAGAAATCGTTGGCGTTGAACTTTTCGTTCTGGATGTAGTAGTAGGCAGTCCCGTTGAACTTATTACCGCCAGTCTTGGTAACGAGCTGGAAGTTGCCGCCGCCTGACCGCCCAGTCGAAGCGTCGTAGAGGCTGGTCTGCAACTTCACCTCTTGGAGGGTCTCCGGAGCCGGTGCGATATTGTCATTCAAGGAACCTTCGTTTGAGGTGATATTGGTGGCGTCCACTCCGTTAAAGAAAAGGCTTGTGCTGGTGGTACGCGTGCCGTTGACGGAGGGCGACTGATTGCCATTACCATTGGTGAGCACGGGTGACAATTCGGTGTTCACTCCCGCCTCTGTGGAAAGCAATTGCGTAAAACTTCGCGTCGAGGTGGGAACCGATACCAAATCCTCCGCTGATAGCTGTCGAAACGTGGTAGCCGTCTCCGGTGTGACCAGCGCGGCTCCTTCCACGATGTTGATAGTTGCCCCCACTTCACCGACTTCAAGCTTGTCTTCAAGCGTGCGTGGCACGCTCGCCTCGACCTCAACCTGTTCTCTGACTCGCTTCTTAAAGCCGGCAAGCTCGTAGGTAATCTCGTATGTTCCCACCGGAAGCGCGGGCATGGTCCACCGCCCCTCTTCGTTAGTGCTAACGGTGCGTGTGGCGCCGGTGCCAACATTCTTTAATACGATGGCCACCCCAGGTAAACTCGCGCCATTTGGATCCTGTACGACGCCAGTCAGTGTTCCAGTCGAGCCTGACTGGCCCAGAACCGCGGCGCCTGACAATTGGAACAAAACCAATGCCCCGAGGGCGAACAATATTAGAGAAAAGCGAGGATGCGGCTGGGAGTATCTGTTGTCCATAACCAAGTCTCCTGTCATTGTGAATGATTAGAAGTGATCTTGATCGGCTCGGTTCCTCACGGACACAGCGAGCCTCTCAATAATTGCTTGAAATTAGCTTTGGAGTTTCAAACGCCGACTCTAATGGCAGGAGGTTAAGGTGCTGTGAATTGCACCTTAAATCTTTGTTACTGCGGTTGAATTGGATCGGGTTGAGAGTGGCCGGGAGTGGCCGGGTTATTTAACACGATGTTAACATGTCCGTAACAGAGGATGTGTAGGATGCCAGCTCCCTTTAGGCTATCATTTCAATGTTCAGCTTGCGCCATTTGGTCCAAGTAACTCTATGGCAATTTCACATGAGCTCAGCGGCGAGATTGCTACCGCATTATTTGCGGCCAAGGAGAGGTCTCCTCGCGAGCTGAATGATCTAAAGGAGATGGTTTTTGCCATCCATGCCACCCTCGAGCGGTTGGGCCATGATGACCGAGCTGATCGAGGCAAGTCCCAATCAGTGACGAAGCAAGCCGCACGGCACACCTGGTCCGATGCCCACTAAGGGTGCGAGCGGTGCAAATCGCCGTACCCACATAAATTTTATTTTTGGAAGGAATTTAGGCGTAATGAAAGAGTTATCGCAGAACCGCAATTTTCTTGCCTTCGGTAATGCCGCCGACTAGGTTCGCATCCCAGACCAGCAAGTAACGTTTCTTCTTTCTACTGGGGGCCTCTTCCTGCTCAAAGGAAAGCTGAACCAACCGAGTTATGAAAGCAGAGTCCACCGTAAGCGGCGAATACGTATAGAAGTACTGTGCTCGTTGGGGAAGACCACACTCATGTCTCATCTCATTTATATGAGCTTCACATTCGCCGGGCTCACCCGGGCAAGTGGCGTCCAACGAGTTGTTGACGACATGATCGAGCTCATGCAGTAAGCCCCAACCGGCGTCGAAGGCGTGCAGAGCGCGCGCGTCGCCCATTACATTCTCGAAATCTGCAAAGTCAATTCGTACCACGAAGGCGGGGCGGCTGTCCGGAACATTCGCTTTCCACCTTCCAGGAAGCACCTGGCAAAACGCCACGTCGGCACGCTTGCTCGCATCCTCGAGCACCACAGCCGTGCCACCCATTACCACTCGTGACAACAGCTCTCTGGCCTTTTTCGAGCCGTTGACAGGATTCGTACCCAACCGCAACGCCCCCGTAAGGTCAAATTTCAGATCGCTCCACCCTGTGATCTTGCGCAGCTTGCTTGCCAACTC